>URVZ01000035.1 GCA_900551365.1 uncultured Collinsella sp. | reverse complement strand
AAAAGATCAAGTCGTCCTCGCAGACGCTCAAGCAGGAATACCTCGATACATACGAAGGAGGTGAATGACATGATAGGCAAGAGCTATGCAAAGATAGCGATTGCTGGCTTTGCACTTTGTCTTGCAATGGTGCTATGTGCATCATTTGCGAGGTATAGGTCCGAGCAGTCGTTCATCGATGGCGCTGAAAATGGGTTTGGCATAGACGGGATGTATGTCAACGATGGCGCGACCAGGCCGTCTATGGCGATTCTTGCAGGCGAAGACATGGAATGGCAAATCTGTAATGACGATGGCTCTTGTCTGAGTGGTCGTTTGGCCGCAACGAGCGACCCGAATTCGTTCGATCTTCTCGACAATGATGGATCGGATTGCGGTTCAGTTCACCTGTCGTATGCATCACGAGATGGGATGGACGGCATTCTCTACGTCTCCCACGAGTCTGGCGATTTCAAGATGCGCAGGACTAACCGGGTGCCGGCTTTTTTCGAGGAGTGAGAGTTCCCGGCGGTCTGCCGATCAGGCCACCGGGGTATTGAACCCCGCATTCATCCGTACACACACGGATGAATGCGGGAAGTGTCCGGATGAAGGTGATAATCAAGGAAACAAAGCCGTTCTGCCTGGGACGGCTTTGGCTTGGACTTTAACTACAACATCGCAATCGACACTTATCAGCTCGCGCAACGCGCATGGCCAAATCTCGGACTCTGGTGCATGGAGGACCTTCGAGATTTACTGGACATCCAAAACGACGACGCACGCCGCGTGCTCGCCGACTGCGAAGACGAGATGGCTGTCTACAATGCGATCAGAAACGGCGTGAAGTCCGGAGAGCTTTCTGTGGAACCGCCGCGCCGTCGCGCGAGCCGACCGGGCAACCCGGGCAATCTGGTCCCGGCTCTCCCGGTCGTATTCCTACGATATCGCCCCTAGATCACCAATGTGTCAGATAAAGAATGAGGCAATGGTTATGATCACGCCTACGGCAGATGCAACGACTACGCCTTTTTTCCTCTCCTTTAGTCCGACGAATAGGGTTGCCGTAAAGTAAAGGGCGGAAATGCAGTCTATGGCAAGCAAAACGAGTTCCTTGGGCGGTTTCAGCAAAAGGTCGCTAGCAAAGAGTAATGCAAGCAGGGCAAAGCCGATTGTGTTCAAGTATCTCGATTGATTTTGCGACAACATGGCAACTTCCTTTCAGAACATGCAAATGAAAAGTCGGTACGATGTCATTGCGGTTGCAAAAAAAAGCCGCCGCTAGGACCGGTTGTCACGAGACCGGCGATAACTTCAGCGGTGCCAGCAAGGTAGGGATCGCGCAGGCAAGCCTCCTCCTTCGCGTTCAGCTTGACCTTGTGAGGGACGGGGCGGTTATTTGCAGATCCGTGAGAATCGCACCACGCCTTGGAATATGAATCCGTGCAGCGTCCGCGCTCAAAAGGGATATATCGTAATTTTCGTCGTAGTTGTCTCCGACGTAGATCTCGCTGCTCTCGGCGGGAGATCCCTCGTCGGCATAGGCTGCCGCAACGGGCACAAATGGTGTCATGACAAGTGAGAGGCAAAGAGCTGCTGAGACGATGGAGGGCAGGCATTTCTTCATGGCTGGCTCCTTAATCTGGCCTTTGATAGTTACTCGATGTCGCCTCCTTCCGCTTTATATCCGTTGTATTCGGCGTATTTCTTTAATAAGGCAAGAGGTTCTTCCTCTCCTTCGGATAAGCCGATGATGTTTCCTTGATCATCCAGTATGAATACGGACGGAATATGCTCAAGTTCATATTGGTCATACACGGTCTTATCTTAATTTTTGCTGATGGCTCAGGCAAGGCGGGGCTTACGTTCGAGGCGACCAACAATGCCCTGGCCCTACAGAGAATAAACGCCACGAACACGCACGCCGGCGGCTGGGAGAAGTCCGAACTCCGCGGCCGCCTCAATACCGGCGACCTCTGGTCGCTTTTGCCTTGCGAACTCCAGTCCAAGGTGAAGTCCGTCACGAAGATGAGCGACAACCTGGGCGGCGGCAAGGCAGGCACCCCCTCGGCCACGACTGACAAGGTCTTCCTGCTCTCGATGACTGAAGTCTACGGTGACCTCCAGTCTGATGGCGCCCAGTACGAGTACTACAAATCCAAGGGCGTGACAACGTCGAACTATTCCAGTGCTTCGTCGAGCAGCTATCACTGGACTCGCTCCGTGCATCCGAGCAACTCCGCGTCCTTCCGCTGTGTCCACAGCAACGGCAGCTATGACTACTACAGCGCGACGAACATCTACTGCGTGTTCCCCGCCTTCTGCTTTTAGCCTCATCTGCAACCAATGAAAAGCCCGTGCGATTCTGCGCGGGCTTTTCATTTGGCAACCAAACGAACGATTCTTGTCTTGAAGCATAGTTATCGGTTTGAGTAGAAATGGGGTCACACAGCGGCTCTCAGAGCGCCAGCCGAACTCTCCCGCCATTACCGCTGCGGCATCCTCGTATGGAGCCCATCCTGCTTGGCGTTTCGTTGCAACAGCCAACTTGTCCACCGATCAAGTGAACCACTGGAATAAATACAGCGACACGCTTGTTCGTTACAGTCGTTATATCTGTGTGAATCGCCGCGATAAATGCCGCCCGTTCTCGGCGTGTACCAGCTACGCATATGTAAACTCATATCGCGTTAATAGCTCGGCTCATGTACCTGCAAAACACACAAGTAGCCGCAAAAGGCGATTATCGCGCAGGTGGATTTTCGACATCCTGTTGCTTAATCAAAATTAAGCAATTGCTTAAAACAAAAAAGGTCAGACACAAAGTGCCTGACCTGCAAACTTCTGGTCGGGACGACTGGATTCGAACCAGCGACCCCTTGACCCCCAGTCAAGTGCGCTACCAAGCTGCGCCACGTCCCGAAGCTTTTGTTTGTTGCTCTGCTCTCGCTCGCAACAGGGAGTATATTAACCCGAAACTTTGCCCTTGTGCAAGAACTTTTTTACAAATTTTGAAGCAAGTCCAAAATTGTATCTGCGAGCTGGGGTTTTGTTAGTACTGGAAGTTCTTGCGTACCCGCCGTGCTCACGATCCAGGCCTTGTTGGTGTCGGTTCCAAAGCCCGAATCGGCGCGCGAGACATCGTTGGCGATAATGGCGTCGCAACCCTTGCGCGCGAGCTTGCGCTGCGCGTACTCCACGACGTTATCGGTCTCGGCCGCAAATCCAATGACACAGCGCTCCCCCTTCTGGCGCGAGAGCTCAGCCAAAATATCGACCGTCTCGACCAGTTCGATGCGATCCAGGCGCTCGTTGGCCTTTTTGAGCTTATGGTCGGCAGGGGCTGCGGGGGTGTAGTCAGCGACGGCAGCCGCACAAATGGCCGCATCGGCCGTCTGAAAGGCGCCCAGCGACGTCTGCAGCATCTCTGCGGCAGTTTGCACGCGCACGCACTCCACGCCGTGGGGAACATCGAGCGATGTCGGGCCCAGCACAAGCGTGACCGCAGCACCGCGGCGAGCGGCCTCCCCCGCCAGGGCGATGCCCATCTTGCCCGACGACCGGTTGCCAATAAAGCGCACGGGGTCGATCGGTTCGTGCGTGGGGCCGGCAGTGATTACGATGCGCTTGCCCGCCAGGTCTTGCGGGGCGGGGTTCAGCACCTTGCAGACGGCCTCGACGATGTCCTCGGGATCGCTCATGCGCCCCGTGTCAACGTCGCCGCAGGCAAGGTAGCCGCTGGCCGGACCCACCACATGGACGCCACGGTCGCGCAACGTGGCCATATTGGCCTGCGTTGCCGGCGCCTTCCACATGCCGTTGTTCATGGCGGGGGCGATCACGATGGGTCGCGGCGTGGCAAGCAGCGTAGTTGAGATGAGGTCATCGGCGATACCGTTGGCCATCTTGGCGATGATATTTGCCGTCGCGGGCGCCACGATCACAAGATCGGGCTCCTGCGCTAGCGAAATGTGGTGGATGGGGTCGGAGGGATCGTCGAATAGGCCCACGGCAACGGGCTCGTTGGTGAGCGCACGGAAGGTAAGTGGTCCCACAAACTCGGTGGCATGCTCGCTCATAACGACCTTGACGCGCGCGCCGCGCTTTTGCAGCAGGCGCACGATATTGCACGACTTATAGGCGGCGATCCCGCCGGTAATGCCCAGCAGGATCGTTTTTCCCTCAAGTTGCATTGAATTGTTGGATGCCGCCGTCATCATTTAGGCTTCCTTGCTGGGAAGCACCAGCAGACGGTGGCAATACGGGCAGTGCGCGATCTCGCTACCGTCGTGGTTGAGGTCGCTCATGGACGATGCCTGCAGTGCGGTGTGGCAGATGGTGGGAATGTTGCCCTGGATGGTCTCGACGGCCAGGCCGCGGAACTGCTTGAGCAGGCGCTCGTAGTCGGTGAGCACGTCGGTCGGCAGCGTGGCAGCCAGCGCAGTGCGCTCCTTGGTGGCGGCGTCAATCTGTGCCTGGAGGTCGGCGGCCTTGGCGCGGGCGGCCTTGGTGTCGGCCTTCACGCCTTCCTCGAACTTGGCGATGATGGCCTGCGCGCGAGCCTCGCGGTCGAGCGCCTCCTTATGGGCGATTACGACGTCCTTGCGGGTATGCTCGATCTTGTCCAGACGCTTGGCCAGGGTGGCGAGCTCGTTCTCCAGGTCCTGAACCTCGCGGTAGTCAGATCCGTCAACGTGGCGCTTCTTGGCGGCCTCGATAGCGTTGTTGGTCTGGATCTCGGTAGTGTTGAGGTCGTCGAGCTCAATGTCCAGATCCTTACGCTGGGCGTAGAGCTTGGTCATCTCGGACTTGAGCTTAACGTAGGTCTTGCGCTTGGAAGCGAGCTCCTTGAGCTCCGGCATATTGGCAAGTTCGCTCTTGTTGCGGGCGAGCTCCAAATCGATCTGTTGCAGCTTGAGTAGCGTAGCGCCGGCGCTCATAAGTTCTCTCCTTTTGTCACAGTCCACCATTGGCAAGGGTTCAGTATTTTAATCGCATGACGGGGGTCGACCCCGGCGTCAACTGCAGAGTTCATCAATATATCAACGAACGGCTCCTCGGAGCGGTCGTGGCCGAGCAAGATCACCGGTAGCCCGCGCAAGGCAAGGTCTTGCGCCACATGGTAGCCCGCCTCGCCCGTCACGATGACATCTGCGCCTGAGGCGATGGCGAGCTCTCCAAAGTCGCCCAAGGAGCCGCCCAAAATGGCGATGGTGCGGCACGGGTGATCGGCCTCGCCCCAAACGCGTGGGTCGCTGCCGAAGGCCGTGGCGGCGCGAGTGGCAAGGTCGCGCAGGCTGCAGGGCTCGTCGAGTGTCGTAAGGGCTCCCAGGCCGCAGGCCTCGGGCTCGTCCACATGCTCCAGTGAGCTCATGGGCTCAGCGCCCAGCAACTCACTCAGGCGAACGCGCGCCTCGTGCGAACGGTCCAGGTTGGTGTGGAGCGAGATGATGCTCACCCCGCAGCGGGCCGCCTCGTAGAGCGCCGCACTGCACTGGGGACGTGTCGCGCTGGGCGGGCAAAATGCCTCGGGTGCCTTGATGTAGACGGGATGATGCGTGAGCAACACGTTGGCTCCGGCTGCCAAGGCGCGGTGCACGTTGTCCCTGGTAGCGTCAAGCGCGCAGGCAACGCCGCGGATCTCGTCATCGGGGTCGCCAACGGATAAGCCTACGTGGTCCCAGGGTTCGGCGTCCGCCTTGGGATAGCGTGCAAGCAGGGCGCGCTCGAGTTCGGCGACGATCATGCGGCACCTAGGATCGAGAGTAGCGTCTGGGCAAAGTCGTCCAGATCGGTCGGATTCACGCGGTCATCGAAGGAAATGCGCAGTGCGCCCAACGCTTGCTCGCGACCGATGCCCATCGCGCTCAAAACGTGGCTGGGGTCCATGCTGCCGCTCGAGCATGCCGAGCCTGCCGATACCTCAAAGCCGGCGGCGTCGAGCTTGATGATGAGCTCCTCGGAGTCCATGCCGTCAATGTAGATTGATACCATGCCGGGCAGACGGTCGGCCTGCGTGTAGTCGCCCATGGTGGCGTGAATGCGCGGATGGGCCGTAAGCGTGGCGTAGAGCTTGTCGGAAAGGGTTTGCAGCTTCTCGCGCTCCTGGGCCACATGGGGCGCGAGCGTGCAGGCGGCAGCGGCAAAGGCCAGCTGCGTGCGTAGGTCCTGCGTGCCGGCGCGACGTCCGGCTTCCTGTCCGCCGCCAAAGATGCGGGGGCGCAGCGGCGTGCGGGTCTTAACGTAGAGCGCGCCGGATGCCACAGGACCGCCAATTTTGTGTGCGGCAACGGACATGGCATCGACGCCCAACTCGGTGGCATCGAGCGGAATGTGCAGATAGCCCTGGATGGCGTCGGTGTGGAACAGGGCGCCCTCGGTATGCGCGGCCGTGGCTAGCTCGCGGATGGGCTGCACCACGCCTGTCTCGTTGTTGGCGGCCATGATGCTCACGAGCGCGACGTCGTCGCTGAGCAGCTCGATGAGCGCGGCGGGCTCGATGTAGCCCGCACGGCAGGGCTGCACCAGGTCGACGGTAAAGCCGGCGGCACGCAGCAGCGGCAGGTTGTCCAAGATCGAATCGTGCTCGATGGCAGATACGATCACGCGGTTACGCTTGCGGTCGCGCTGGCGAGCGCCTTCGGCAAGACCGAGCAGTGCCAGCTGGTTGGCCTCGGTGCCGCCGTTGGTCAGGACGATCTCGGACGGGCGGACGCGCGCGCCAAAGCTACGGGCGATCTCGCGACGAGCGACTTCCAGACGCGCGGCAGCCTTGCGGCCGAGCGAGTGCAGAGAGTTGGGGTTGACGCCCGCAAGCTCGCTATCGTCGTACTCACGCTGCGCAAGGAGCGCCTCGGCGCGCATGGGCGTCGAGGCGGCATAGTCAAGATTCACGGGTATGCGGTTTTGACCTGCGGTCATAAGGGTTTATGCCTCCTGTGCAGCCTCGTTGCCTAGCTTTTGCAGCAGCGTAACCTCGGCAGCGGGATCTTCGGACTTAAATACGGCGGAACCGGCCACCAGGACATCGGCGCCGGCCTTGACGACCTCGGCGATGTTCTTGGAAGAGATGCCACCGTCGACCTCGATGAGGGGCGAAACGCCGTGGCGCTCGCACATGGCCTTGAGCTCGTGGAGCTTAGCGATGGTGCCCGGGATAAAGCTCTGGCCGCCAAAGCCCGGGTTCACACTCATCAGCAGCACGATATCGACGACCTCGATGATGCTCTCGAGCACGCAGACAGGCGTTGCGGGGTTGAGCACCACGCCGGCCTTGACGCCGCGCTGCCGCAGGTGCGTGAGCGTGCGGTGCAGGTGCGTGGAGGCCTCGTAGTGAACGGTGATCATATCGGCGCCAGCATCGGCGTACCAATCGACGGTCTCGTCGGGGTTCGACACCATGAGGTGCGCGTCGACCGGCACGTCGGTGGAGCGCTTGACGGCCTTAAGGATGTCAACGCCAAAGGTCAGGTTGCCGGTAAAGTGACCGTCCATTACGTCGAAGTGCACAAAGTCGGCACCGGCGATCTTGTCGAGGTCGCCCTTTAGGTTGGCCATATCGGCCGAAAGGATGGACGGAGCGATTTTAATGGAACCCATGGTAGTAGCCTTTCTGCATTAGTCGGTGAGTCCGTAGAACTCTTGCGATGGGACGCGGTCGGTGAGAATCTCGAGCGCCCTATCCAAAGTAACACCGTTGTAGAGCGTTTGCTCCACGGCAAAGGTGAGCGGAATGTCTACGCCCAGTGAACGGGCGAGCTCGCTGACGCTGCGGGCCGCAACGGCGCCCTCGACCACCATGTGCGTGCGTGCCTGGTACTCGTCGAGCGACACGCCGTGGGCAAATTCGTAGCCAAAGGTGCGGTTGCGCGAATGCTCCGAGGTACAGGTGGCGATGAGGTCGCCCATGCCGGCAAGGCCCATGCAAGTCATGGCCTGCCCGCCGCGGGCATGCACCAGTCGGCTGATCTCGGCCAGACCGCGCGTCATGATGAGAGCGAGCGTGTTGTCGCCCGCGCCGGAGCCGGCGGAAATGCCGCACACGATGGCGATGACATTTTTCATGGCGCCGCAAACCTCGACGCCGGTCATGTCCTGCGACAGGTAGATGCGGAAGGCCGTGGATAGGAGTAGGTCCTTAAAGGTCTCCCCTATCTGCGGGTTTTCGCTGGCGATGACGGCGGCAGAAAGTCCGCCGCGGCAGATCTCCTCGGCATGGTTGGGACCCGAGAGTGCCGCCACGCGCGCTTCGTTGCCGATCTCGCTGGCGATGACCTCGCTCATGAGCAGGCCGGACTCGGGCTCAATACCCTTGGTGAGGCAGAGCACCGGGGTGTCGGCGGCGATAAAGGGCGCGGCCTGGTGGCACACGCTGCGAAGGTGCGTCGAAGGAACGGCAAAGATGATGGCCTCGGCGCCGTCGAGCGCCTGCACGAGCTCGGTCGTGGCGACGACGTTGCCGGGCAGCTCGTAGCCCACAAGGTAGCGGGGGTTGCGGTGCTCGCCATTGATGCCGGCGGCCGTCTGCTCGCTATGGGCCCACATGGTCACGCGCTCGGCTCGCGCGGCGGCAAGGCCGGCGACGGCGGTTCCCCAGGAGCCGGAGCCAATCAGCGCAACATTCATGACTCTCTCCTACTTATCGTCGGGCTCGGTGACGCGCTTGGTAAACGAGAGCTTGGACTCCTTACCCGTCATGAGCTTTTTGATGTTCGCACGATGGGCCCACACCACGGTGATGCCGATCAGCGCCATGCAAAACTTAAGTCCCAGGCTGCTGTACGGAAAGACCGCGCAGACGGCAATGGGAAGACCGATGGCCGCAGCGAGCGAGCCCACCGACACGAACTTGGTGATGGCGACGGCCACGATAAACATGCCCAGCAGCGACAGGCCAATAGGCCAGTACCAAGCGAGGATGACGCCCAGACCAACCGCGATACCCTTGCCGCCGTGGAAGTTGAGATAGGGCGAGAAGATATGGCCCCACACGGCTGCCAGGCAGATGACGCCGAGCATCCAGTCGCCGGCGGCGCCGGGGGCCATAATGCTCACGGGGAAGCCATAGCCCAAGTCGGCAATGAGCGGACGCGCGATAAGGACGCAGATGGCGCCCTTAAGGCAGTCGAGCAGCAGCGTGAGCGCGGCCACCTTGGGGCCGGCCACACGCAGGGCGTTGGTGGTGCCGATGTTACCGGAGCCCGCCTTGCGAATATCCGTATGGTTGAACACGCGGCCCAGGATCAGGCCAAACGGAATCGCCCCGATAAAGAACGAGACCACGGCGCAGATGGCGGTCAGCAGAATCGGATTAAGCATCCTTTTGCTCCTTCTTCCTAAAGAAGAGTCGAATGGGTGTGCCGGCAAAGTCGAAGGTCGAGCGCATGCGGTTCTCCACGTAGCGCTGGTAGGTGTCGTTGACCAGGTCGCTGTGGTTGACGAAGAACGTGAACGTCGGCGGGTTGACGCCCGTCTGGGTCACGTAGTGCATGCGCAGGCGGCGCTTGCCGTCCACCACGGTATGACCGAACTCGCGCAGGTCGGTGAGGAACGTGTTGAGGCGTGAGGTACTGATCTTTTGCGAGCGCGTCTTTTCGGCCGCGTCGACCATCGACCAGATCTTCTCGACGCTACGGCCGGTCAGGGCTGAGATGCGCAGGTACTGGGCCCAGGGAGCCATGACGCCCAGACGGCGGTCGACGGTCTCCATGCAGGCCTCGCGCTTGCGGTCATCGTCGAGCAGGTCCCACTTGTTGAGCAGCACCACGATGGCGCAGCCGCGCTCGATGGCAAGACCCATGACCTTCTGGTCCTGCTCGGTAACGCCCACGGAGGCGTCGACGACGAGCAGCGCCACGTCGGCGCGGTCGATGGCGCGCAGGCCGCGGACCATGGAGTAGTACTCGATGTTCTCGTACACGGTGCTCTTCTTGCGAATGCCCGCGGTGTCGACCATGCGGTAATGCTTACCGTTGCGCTCCACGACGGTGTCGATGGCGTCGCGCGTCGTGCCGGCAATGTTGGACACGATAGAGCGGTCGGCGCCCAGGATGCGGTTGAACAGCGAGGACTTACCGGCGTTGGGACGGCCGATGATGGCGACGTTCAGCGCGTCGGGGAACTCATCGGCGACCTCGTCCTCTTCCTCCGGAAGCAGGGCCACGATGTCATCGAGCAGGTCGCCCGTGCCATGACCATGCAGGGCCGAGAGCGGCGTAGGCTCACCGACGCCGAGCGAATAGAACTCCCAGATGCTGTCGTTCTCGCGATCGGGGTTGTCGAGCTTGTTCACCAGCAGAAAGACCGGCTTGTCGCAGCGCTTGAGCATGCGGGCAACCGACTCGTCCTCCTCGGTGACGCCGGTGCGGCCGTCGACCACAAACAGGATGACGGCGGCTTCCTCGGCGGCGGCGAGGGCCTGGTCGCGGATGGACGTGGCAAAGACGTCGTCGCTCTTGAGCGGCTCGATACCGCCCGTGTCGACGATGGTGAACTCGCGGCCGTTCCAATCGGCCGTGTGATACGAGCGGTCGCGCGTGACGCCGCGAGACTCGTGGACGATGGCGTCCGAGGTCTGGGCCAGGCGGTTAACGAGCGTGGACTTGCCCACGTTGGGGCGTCCGACGACGGCGACGATAGGTTTCATCTGCTCTCCTTTAATGGGTAGGGTCAGTGGAATTAGTAGAGTCGGCAGGCACAATGCCAAGGATGTGCTCCAGGGTATCGAGCAGCTCATGCGGCATGGTTGACACCACATGAACCTCGGCGCCGCGACTGGTAAGGCTTGCGAGTAAATCGTCACGATGATACTCGTCAAGCGTCATGCCGTCAGCGTTGAACATGAGCTTAGGCACAAAGAGCATAACCCCCGACAGGTCTTGGGGCAGCTGCTCCAGAATGTCACACGCGACGATGAGGCCGGTCACGTCCACGTTGCCGCCAAAGTAGCGGTTCTTGATGGCTGTGACGGTGCCGCCGAGACCATGCGGCGACTCCACAAAGCGCGCCACGGTGTCGCGCGCGCTGGCGCCCGAGAGGCACAGCAGGTGCTGGCCACGGGCGGCGATGGCCTCGCGGACGCGGGCCAGTCGCTCGGCATCGGTAGCCAGCACGTCGTCGGTCTCGTCCAGATATGAGCGGATCATGCCAATGCCGTCGTAGTACTGCGGGTAACCGTCGTAAAAGTCTGCCTCGGGAGGATCGATGCCGGCGTCCAGATAGAACTCGTCGCTCATCTGGAAGGTGTGGCGGCCAAAGCGCTCATAGGCGCGGTCCTGGAACGGTCGGATCATGGCAATGGTCTCGCGCGCGAGCTCGGGCTTGTCGCTGTAGGACCAGCTAAAACGGTTCTGATGCTTGGTAAAACCGAGCGGTACAATGCCCAGGCTGGTGATCTGCTCATGCTCCTCGCAGTAGCGCAGGGTCTTTTCAAGCTCCTCGCCGTCGTTCATGCCGGGGCACAACACGATCTGCGCGTGAATCTCGATGCCGGCGGCCATGATGGCCTCGAGCACATCCATGCCTCGCTGGGCGTTGCGGCCCATCATACGGCGGCGGACGTCGGGGCTCACGGCGTGGACCGACACGTTCATGGGGCTCATGTTGCGATCGATGACGTTTTGCACGTCATCGTCGGAAAGGTTCGTGAGCGTGACAAAGTTACCCTGCAAAAAGCTCAGGCGGTAGTCATCGTCGCGGATGTAGAGCGTGGAGCGGCCGCCCTTGGGCAGCATCGTCATAAAGCAGAACACGCAGGCGTTTACACAGGTACGCATGCCGTCAAAGATGGGGCCGTCGAACTCAAGACCCCAATCCTCGCCGGGAAAACGGTCGAGCTCCACGGGGGTGACAGTGCCGTCGCGCGGATCGAATACCTCCAGCTCGACGGTATCGTCGTCTGCTTCCCAAAGCCAGACGATCATGTCGGTGAGTTGCTCGCCGTTGACCGTGAGCACGCGCATGCCCGGCTCGATACCCACATCCCATGCGGGCGATTCGGGACGCACGTTCTTAACGAGCGCGCCCTCACCCGGCTCGGGGTCGCGGCTGCGCCCGTAATCGGCCACCTCGGCGGCGTATGCGGGTACGGTCTGGTCCATGATTAGCGGCAAAGCTCCTTGATGCGCGCAACGGCGCGTTCGATGTGTTCTTGCGGGGTGGAGGCTCCGGCGGTGATACCGATATGGCGCGCGTCGGTAAACCACGCGGCCTCGAGCTCGGAAGCTTCCTCGATGTGATGCGTGTGCTCGCAGACGTCAGTGCAGATCTGTGCTAAGCGGCGGGTGTTGCCCGAGTTCTTTCCGCCCACGATGACCATGCAATCACAGCGGTTGGCAAGTGACGCGGCTGCCTGCTGGCGCTCGCTCGTGGCGGCGCAGATGGTGTTGATCACGCGCAGTTCCTGCACGCGCGGGGTGATGGAGGCCACAACCTCGGCCAGATTCTGCGCGGTCTGGGTGGTCTGAACAACCAGACCCACCTTGCCTTTGAGCGGTAGCGCGTCGGCGTCGGCGGCACAGCTCACGACCTGCGCATCATTGCCAGCGTGGCCCAGAATGCCCTCGACCTCGGGGTGACCCGGCTCGCCTACGACCACCACGCGGTAGCCCTCGCGCACCAGGCGCTCGGCGGCCACATGGACCTTCTTCACGTAGGGGCACGTGGCGTCGACGACGTTAAGGCCGCGCTCGCGAGCGGAATCGATGACCTGCGGCACCACGCCGTGGGCGCGGATGATCACGGTGCCCGACGCTGCGTCGTCCAGGGTTTCGGCCAAGCCAACGCCTGCCTCAGCGAGCTCGCGCACCACGATGGGGTTATGGATGAGCGGACCCAAGGTATGGACCTGAGTGCACTCCCCTGCCTGCGGCGCGGCGGCCAGCGCCATATCGAGCGCACGCTGTACGCCGTAGCAAGTGCCGGCGTGGGCGGCGATCTCGATTGTCGGCGCGGTTGCCTGGTCGGACGTAGCCGCGGCGGTGTTCGTCACGTTCTCGCTCATGGCTAGAACCTGCCCGGATGCTCGGCGCACAGCTCGTCTCGCATGGCGTAGACGCGGTTCATGGCCTCGGATTCAAACCAGGCCAAGCGCTCCGTGCGTTTAAGCCCGGCCGGTGCGTCGGAAAGTGAGACGGCCTTGCCGGCACGAATCCAGCACTTCTTGGGACGCATGAGCTTTTTGCCCGCGGGCGTGATGTCGGACCAGCCACAGATGGCGAGCGGGTTGACGGGCGCCTTGCCCATCTGGGCGATGAGCGCAAAGCCGCCGTGGACCTCGGGCTTGATCTCGCGCGAGCGGATGCGCGTGCCCTCGGGGAAGATCAGAACGTCCTCGCCGCGCTGCAGCGCATGCTGGGCGGCACGCAAGCACTTCATATCGGCAGTACCACGCTCCACGGGGATGCCGCCCACGCGGCTAAAGGCCCAGCGCACAATCTTGCTCTTGGCGAACTCGGACTTAAAGATGGGGCGAATGCGGCGGCCCCCAAAGAACAGCGCCGTCTCCACGGCCAGGAGCTCGGCCATCGAGGTGTGGTTGCAGATGACCACGCTGCCGCGGCCTTCCTGGCGCTCAAACAGAAGATTGGCGTCCTCGACCTTCCAGCGCCACATGAGCTTGGAGAAGGCCCAAAGGATGGCCATGACTACGACGACGGTGCCGCGGATCAGCGCTGGAAACTCGGCGTAGGGGGCGTTGTAATAGTCCTCGGGCGTCTGCTTAAACAGGCGCATGGGCTACCTCCTTTGGTTGATGAGGTCCTCGATGATACGAACGACCTCGTCGATGGTGTGGGCGGTGGAGTCGATGTGCACGGCGTCCTCGGCGGGCACGAGCGGGGCGACCTCGCGACTACTGTCGAGCTTGTCGCGCTGCTTAAGGGCGTCGAGGGTCTCGTCGACCTCAGCCTCGAGCTGCTCGGACGTGAGCGGCTGGGCATCGTTTTGGTGACGCTGAAGCACGCGGCGGCGGGCGCGCTCGCGCGGGTCGGCGGTTAGGAAGACCTTGACCTGCGCGTTAGGGAACACGACGGTTCCGATGTCGCGACCCTCGGCCACGATATCGCGGTCCTCGGCTGCGCGGCGCTGGTGGATGAGCATGGCGGTGCGCACGCCCGGGTAGGCCGAGACCCTGGACACGTTGGCGTCGACCTGCGGGGTACGAATGGCGGCCGAAGCGTCCTGGCCGTCGATGGTCAGGCGCGTGTCCTCGCCGGTACCGTTGGTAAAGCGGATCTCGATTTGCTCGGCGAGGGCGTCGATTGCCGCCTCGTCGTCCAAATCGATGCCACGGTCGAGTGCGGCGAAGGTGACGGCGCGATACATGGCGCCCGTGTCGAGCTTGTTAAAGCCCAGCTGGCGGGCGATCTCCTTGGCGATGGTGGACTTGCCGGAACCGGCGGGGCCGTCGATGGCGACGATCATGCAATGCTTCCTTTCGATGGGTGACGTGCTGGTATGGTTCGCGGGCGTTGGGGCGCGGCGGGTTGCCTAGCCCGTGTAGCGCTCGCGGTAGGTGTTACGCTTGGGAGCGGAGCCGTGGCTGCCGTGGTGACGCGTGCGGCTGCCGGTGTTGGTCGCGGGCGCGGCGGCGCGCTTGGAGCTGGCCTGCTTGGGCGGGATGCCGCCGGCCTTGAGGATCTGCACCTCGCGGTCGGTGAGCTCGCGCCACGAGCCTTTGGCCACGTCCTTGAGCTCCAGGCCGGCAAAGTTGCAGCGGTGAAGGCGGATCACCGGATGGTGAATCTTGCCCAGCATACGCTTGACCTGGTTCTTGCGACCCTCGCGGATGATGACCTCCACGGCGGTGGTGCCGTGCTTGATGCCTTGCGGAGCCACGGCCTCTGCCTCGCGCGCGTTGATGATGCGGCAGATAGCCGGCTGGCACAGACCGTCGTCGAGCTCGATGCCACGGCGGAGCGGTTCTAGATCGCGGTCGGTCAGCTGTCCGTCCACGAGTGCCTGGTATGTCTTGTAGACGTGCTTGCTGGGGTGCAGTAGGTCCTGCGACAGGTCGCCGTCGGTGGTAAAGAGCAAAAGGCCTGTGGTGTCGCGGTCCAGGCGGCCCACCGGGAATAGTCCCGGAAAGCGGTCGCGGGGGACCAGGTCGGCCACGCAAGGGCGCTCCTGCGGGTCGCTCATGGTGGTGAGGTAGCCGGTCGGCTTGTAGAGCATCAAGTACACGGCGCCCTGGTTGAGCTTGACGGGCATGCCGTCGACCTCGATGTGATCGTGGTCGACGTCGACCTTGGTGCCCAGCTCGGTCGCGACCTGGCCGTTGACGGTCACGCGGCCGGCGGTCATCAGGTCCTCCGAGCCGCGGCGGCTCGCCACGCCCGCACGCGCCAAAAAGCGCTGCAGGCGCATGGTGTGCGGATAGACGGGCTGGGCGTCGGTTGCGGGTACTGCGTTGCCCATGGCGCACGTCTCCCCTACTTCGTTAGTCCTCGTCATGCAAATCCTCCGAGGTCTCGTCGACGACCAGGCTCTCCAAGTTCTCGACTGCCTCAACATCTTCAACATCGGTATCGAGCAGTTCACGCTCTTCGTCCAGGTCCTCGGCCTGCTCCTCGAGCGTGGACTGAATACTCCGGCCGCTCAGGCGCTCGCGGATAAACTGACGCGACTGCTCGTCGGGGGCAAACTGCTCCAGGTCGGGCAGGTCTCGGGTGGAGCGCAGACCGAACTTTTCCAAGAAGGCGTTGGTCGTGCCGTAGATGATGGCCTGACCGCGCTGGGGGTCGCGGCCGAGCTCTCGCACCAGACCCTTGTCCACGAGCGACGCGATGACGCCGTCGGAATTGACGCCGCGGATGCCCTTGACCACCTCGCGCGTCACGGGCTGGTGGTATGCGATGACGGCCAGGGTTTCGAGCGCCGCCTGCGACAGCTTTTGCGTGTCCCAGCTCAGCACGTAGGCCTCGACCACGTCGTGGTATGCGGGGTGCGTAAACAGGCGCCAGCCGCCGGCGACCTCGCGCAGCTGAAAGCCGCGGTTGGCCTCCTCGTACTCAACCTTGAGCTCGGCGAGCAGCGACGCGCACTCACCGGGGGCGATATCCAGTGCGCCGGCCAGCGCGGGCGCACTCACCGGGTCGCTCGACACCAGCAGCAGCGCCTCGAGGGCGCCTTTGAGGCTGTTTGCCTCCAGCGTGGAAAGGGTTGACATGGTTGCGGCTCCTATTCGGTGAGCTCGGGGCCCTCGCCGGGCACATAGGCCTCGGCGCCCTCGACGCGGTTGATTTGAATGGTTCCAAAGATCTCGTCCTGGCTCAGCGTGAGCGAGCCGCGCTTGGCGAGCTCAAGCATGGCAAGGAAGGTGACGACGAGCTGCTCGGTGGTGGCATCGCCGTCCAGCAGCTCGCGGAAAGTGCAGGTTTGGTGCGTCATGGTAAAGCGGTCGACTGAGGCCACGGTCAGGTCGAGCGGCACGCGATGCGGAGCTACGTGCTCGGCCTCCAGCAGGAAGGTCTGTCGCTTGCCGTCCAGGTCGGCGCAGATGACGGCGAGGCCGCGCAGGGTAATGCCGGCCAGATAGTCGGGCATGAGCCCCAGGAACTCGGGATCGGGGCCGGCCACACGCGGGTGCATGCGGCTTTCGGCCTGCATGCGGGCACCGAGGGCCGCAGCCGCACCTTTAAACTGCTTGTAGGCAATCAGGCGCTGGATCAGGACCTCGCGCAGGGCGTCGCCGTCGAGCGCACTGAGTTCCTCGAGGTCTTCGTCGTCCTCGTCATCGTCGACTGTCTTGCGCGGGGCCTCCTGGGGCACCAACGAGGCGGCCTTGATGTCCAAAAGAGTTGCCGCGACCAGCAAAAAGTCGCTCGCCACGTCCAGGTCCAGCGCCTCGATGCGCTCGGCCTCGGCAAGGTACTGCTCGGCCACCTCGCTGATGGAGATGGCACCGATATCTACTTTTTGGTGGGTTACCAGCTGCAGCAGCAGGTCGAACGGTCCGCTGTAGACCTGCGTCGACACGCGATACGACATCTTCGACCTCCTTTGACGGCGCCTTCGCGGCGCGGTTTGGGTGCATGCTGCGACCGTTTTGCACGGTCGACCTGTAAGTTTACCTTAGATGCTGGCGATTGCGAAGTTGAGCAGCTGCTCAGCAAGCGGATACACGGTAACGTCGAAATAGCGGCCGATTACATCGATGCCGGTCCACATAGGCAGCAGGTATAGAACCAGGATGAGTATGGGCATAGCGTATTGCTGCAGGCGGTAATAGTTGTTGAGCGCCTTGCCCTTGAGGAAGGGCACGATGATCGACGAGCCATCAAGCGGCGGAATCGGAATGAGGTTAAAGAACGCGAGCGACAGGTTGACCACGATAAACGTGGCGCCGAAGTTCAT
>URVZ01000034.1 GCA_900551365.1 uncultured Collinsella sp. | reverse complement strand
TCGCACGGAGAGCACATTAAGTGCTCTCCGGCTCGTGCGGAACTCGCGATCGACCTTATATATTTGCCCTCCCCGGGGCTCCCGCACAACGGGACCTCAGTTGAGTTCTATCCCGTATGGCAGTCGCTTCGCTCCTGCCCGCCTTGGTTGTGAGGGCGGTTTGGCGTTGGATCGGTTCTTTCTGATATATGCTGGTTGCGGCTCTTCTTTTGGGAGGAGTCGCTTTTTTGTTGCTAGGAGGTTGGCCCGTGGTTGATGGGGAAAATCGTTCTGAGCTGCTTGCTGCGGATTGGAATGGCGAGTGGATGCGTCTGCAAGCTGATCGGCGGCGGGCTGATGATTCTTTTGAGTGGGATAAGCGGGCTCGGCATTTTCGGCCGCTTGAGACTGCTCCTTATGCCCGGGATTTTATAAAGTTGTTGGCGCTTGAGCCCGGCGAGTCCGTGCTGGATATGGGGTGTGGGGCTGGGTCGATTGCTATTCCGCTTGCTCAGGCTGGGCATTCCGTGATTGCTGCCGACTTCTCTCCTGCCATGTTGGGCACGCTTGATGCCGGCATTGAGTATTACGGGCTCGAAGATCTTATTACGCCGCTTGAGCTTGCTTGGGATGATGACTGGTATTTGGTTGGACCGATCGCAAAAGCGGTAGATGTTGCCTTTGCCAGTCGGTCGGTTACGACGACCAACCTAAAAGGCGCGCTTGCCAAGCTTGATCGTACGGCTCGTCGGCGTTGCGCTGTCACGATGGTCGCCAACTCCAGCCCGCGCTATGACCTGCACCTGATGAACGCTATCGGCGCCTCGGTTACCTGCAGTAATGGCTTTGTGTATGCTTTTAATATCCTCATTCAGATGGGTGCCCTGCCGCAGGTTACGTACTTTGAATCGCCCCGTCGCGACACCTTCGATAGCCTTGAGGCGGGCGTAGCAGATTTTTCCCGTATGCTCGAGCATGGCAACGAGGATAAGATCGACCGCCTGCGCGACTACATCGCTCAACACATGATTGAGAATCCCCGTGCCGGCGAGCCGGGCTCCAAGGGCGTGCCGCAGGGACGCTACATGCTCGACCACGTCCGCAAGGTCCGTTGGGCGTTTATTGCATGGGAGCCGGTCTCTGCGCCCAGCTCATAGCCTGTTCGCAGCCTGCACTGCCCACTCACTCGGCATCCGCATTCTTTTTGAACTGGGCAAACGCGCTCCACACCGCACCGTTCCTGCGCTATCGTGGGACAGCTCACGTAAATTAAGGCCCCGTCGCGGGGCGCCCCATACATAGAAAGCGAGAACCCATGGCACTGACAGGAGCACAGGTCAAGCAGCTTCGCAGCATGGCCCATCACCTCAACCCCGCCATCATCATCGGTAAGTCCGATGTCAACGAGGGCACCGTCGAGCAGACGGTCGCCTATCTGGAGAAGCACGAGCTCGTTAAGTGCTCCGTGCTCGATGGCTCCAGCCTTTCCGCCCGCGAGGCCGCCGAGGAGCTCGCCGAGCGTTGCCACGCCGAGGTCGTCCAGGTCATCGGCCGCAAGTTCTCACTGTATCGCGAGTCCTCGCGCAAGGACATCGAGAAGATCAAGCTCGTCTAAGAGCCAATGATCCGGCGATCCAACACATAGCAAGCTTACGGGTGCCCAAGTACTTCGGGCGCCCGTTTTTTATCGCTCGACCAGCACGCGATTGAGCCGCCCCTCCACCAAGCGCTCGTATAGACGCCGCGTCTCGGGCTCGGGCACGCCATTGACCTGCTCCCTCAGGTGGTGCATATGCCCGCTGTACAGCTCGACGATATCGCGCCGCCGCCCCGCCGCACTGTAGACGCGCATGGCGCAGCGCACCATATCCTCACGCGCCGTTTCCTGTCGAAGCCCCGACTCCGCCAGCCAAATCGCCGACTGCAGATCGTTTTCTTCTAGAGCGGCATTTGCTCCCTTAATCATGCAATCGATGTACTTTGACTGCATAATGCGTCGCATACGTAAAAAGTAGGTGGGATTACAGCCATTGGGAACATACAGCGGTCCGGCATAAAGCTGCTCAATCTTAAGGCACAGCTCAACTAAATGGGGCCCGCACGCACCCGTGCGATTTCCCAAAACCTCGCGGCTTATCTGGTCAAACAGCCGTACATCGGTCTTGACGTAGTCGCCGTTGAGTCCGATGCATTCATTTTGGATGAGCACACACGACTTGCCATCCGGCGTCGGTCCCAAAGCCGACCGCAAGCGCGATATCGTCGAGTACAGGTTGTTGCGGGCGCTATTAAACTCGGCATGGGGCCACAGCTCCATGGCCAGCGTCTCACGATCGACGAGCGCATCCATGCCCAGCGCAAGCCGCTCGGCAAGCGTCGCCGCCTTCTTGCGACGCCACATTTTGTCCGTGATGGGAAACCCATCGCGCTCGGCGCGAAACGCACCAAACATGCGAATCTCGATATGGTCGATGGTATCAACGGCTTCAACCTCGCCGGCCTGGAACAGGCGCTCGCCCTCTCCTTCCAAATCGTCGCGCAGCGAGTACCGCGACAGCTCGCGCACGGGAAGCTTCTTGCGTATCCTGCCCGCCGGCTCGCCCAGACAATGCATGGCAAGGCGCGCAAAGAGCCGATACGATGGCTCTAGAATCCCCGCACGATTCATGGACATCCAGGCCGCAAGATCGCTGTCTCGGCCCGCACAGGCCAAATGCAGCGCCACCATCCAGGCCTCCGCTCCACCAACCTGCGTCTGGCTTATATCGAGCAGCTCCGCTTCCTCACGCACCGAAACCATCGAGGTGTTACGCAGATACGCCGCACGCTCCAGCAGCAACGCGTTGTCGCGCATGTACGCAATTGGCTCCTCAGCCAGTTTGAGCACCTGGACCGCGCGGAACTTCGCATTGACCGGCCGACCTTCCGCCAGCGATTGCCAGCCTTCTAGCAGCAGACCAAACAGCTGAATCTGGTTGTCGCGCATGCGTACGGCAAAGCGATCGAGCTCGTTGAACGCCGCATCGTCGGTTACCGGCAAGCCGGAAAGGAGCCGCCGTGCCGCCAGCACCATGCGCACCCAGATAGCTGGCGCCTTAAGTCCGCGCACATCGAGCGCGTCCCGTATCTCCGCCATCTCGTCGTCGCGCTCGTCGATCCCCGCAAACGACCCATCGAAGAGCTCCACCAGCATGCTATCGGCCCGTAGAAAAGTCCCCGCGATATCGAGCTCGCAGTCATAGGCCTTGCGCGTTTTGAGCTGCTGCAGAGCGCCGCCGTCATCTCCCCGTTCAGCCAACCAGTGCTTGACCCCGATATGTGCAAAGAGCATGTTGAGCGCCGTGTGTTCCGTCTCGATTTCCGGCACAGCAAGGTTCATGGGAAGCCCAAGCCCATTGTCCCCATAGCAAACTGCCGTAAGGGCCTGGGCAACCTTCCACGAAAAGGGGTCTATTTCACAGGCTGCCTGATCGCCCGCATGCTCAATGAGCGATGCCATACAGCGGGCGAGCTTTGTGTTGGACACGCTGACCGCCGCCAAGTAAACGCCAAGCGCTTCGGCAGGCGTTGGCTCTGGAGCCGGATCGTCGGCATCGATCGTGCCCAGCGCCGCTCGGCAGATATCGGCCCCGTGCCCCGTCAGAGCCAGATCGACCCCATACTGCCCAGCAAGTTCAAGGACCGCTTCACGGTCCAAAAAGGCGTCCGCCAGGCCCATCGCCGCATCGCATCGGCCCGCCTTAAGCAAAATCCGGGCCGCCCTCGGAACAAGTTCGGGGCGGACCTCGGCCACCAACTTACGCAAGCGCAAGCGTCCGTTATCCTCCGTGCCCAGACACGTAAAACTCCGCTCGGCGGGATCCAAGCCAAAGATCGGGTAGTCGCGCACAAAATAGGACTGGTCGACCATCGACAGCCTCACCCCACAGGCCTCGAGTTCTGCGATATTGCCCTCGCCCATCAAAACCATGAGACATGCCACGCAAAACAGCGCATTATTGTCGAGCGAAGCCAGATCGGCAAGTGCCGCGCCATATACGTTGACAATCTCGTTTTCGAGCAGACCGGCTACGTCACCTTGGCCATACAGACCCGTCTGCAATGCCGAAACGAGCTCGGGCACGCCCTGCGTGAGCTGATAAAAGTCGAGCGATGTGCTGATCGAAAACGCCGATGCCCACGCCGAATACTCATAGGCATGCACCTTAAGCATCTGCGCATTGATCTTAACCGAATCGCCCAGCCCATGAATCAGCTGACGATTTGAAGGACGGCAGGAAATAAAGACCCCTACCCCCATAGCGCGCAGGCCGCGAATCCTGTCGATGAGGTCTTCGGTATCGTGCTGATCGAGGTTTGGCACATTATCAATTGCGATAAGGGAGTGCGGTTTGTCTTTGAGTTCTTCGGTAACCACCTCGAGCTGCATAAACACCTCGCGCCCAGTGGCGCGATCGGCCTCGATAATCCGCACGGGGCCTCGCGTCGGGTCGCATTTAACCTCATGGGTGTACTGCAGCAGCACCGAGGTCTTCCCAAACCCGTCGGGCGCATAAAGAACCACGATGCCGGCCTTTCGGCCCTTGGCGATAAGCTCATTCATCAAGCGCTCGCGTCGCACCATATAGCCTCCGCCCAGCGGCATCAGCTCGAGGTCGTCTATACCGCTCAAATCGTTTACCATGCCCGCTCCTCAACTCGACCGTATGGACACTGTAGCCGCAAGACCATACAAGCCGCGCTATGAATAGAGCGACCTTGTGTTTTAGGTTGTCTTTTGGTACGCAAGCGGCAAGTTTTTGTACAGCGAGGGCCGATTGTTATTAATCCCCCGACTAATCGGTCTTTAAGCAGGTAAATGAGCTTGTCAGCTTGTCCCATCTAAGCGGCAGTGTAACGCAGATGAACAAGGTTCAGCCATGTCATTCAACTCGCCTAGCACCCGCTACCGTCTACGACCTTCTAGTGGCATTTTTGCATAGAATCTGGTATGGAATGAATCAAGCTGTTGGGCATCCGGCATTCGTCAAGCTTGCGCCAAGATTTTGGTCAAGCGGGCGGAAAGGGATAGCAAAAAGGCCCCCGCAAAGCGGAGGCCTTAGGCAAGGCTATGTCGAGCTGCAGGATTCGCGCTACTCGCAGAGCGAAAGGGCGGCCTCGTCGGCAACGACAACGCAGTTGGTGTGCAGCTGCAGGATCGAAGCCGGGCACTCGGGCGTAACCGGACCATAGCACATGTCATGCACGGCCTGAGCCTTGGCCTCGCCGTTGGCGACGACCAGGATCATGCGGGCATACATGATGGTCTGGGTACCCATGGTGTAGGCCTGACGGGGAACATCGTCGATGCTGTCGAACAGGCGGCTGTTGGCCTGAATGGTGCTCTCGGTGAGGTCGACGCAGTGCGTGCCCTTGGAGAAGTGGTCATCGGGCTCGTTGAAGCCGATGTGGCCGTTGTTGCCAATGCCGAGCAGCTGCAGATCCGGGTAACCGGCGTCAGCGACGATCTTGTCGTACTCAGAGCACGCAGCGGCGGCGTCGGGGTTGGAACCGTCGGGCACATGCGTGTTGTTCAGGTCGATGTTGATGTGATCGAAGAAGTTCTCACGCATGAAGTAGTGATAGCTCTGGGGATCGTCGTGCGAAAGGCCGCGATACTCGTCCAGGTTATAGGTGCTGACCTCGGCAAAGTCGACGTCGCCCTTCTCGTACCAAGCAGCGAGCTGCTTGTAGGCACCGATCGGGGTGGAGCCGGTGGCAAGGCCCAGTACACAGTCGGGCTTGAGGATAACCTGGGCCGAGATGATATTGGCGGCCTTGCGGCTCATATCCTCGTAGTCTTTAGCTTTAATGATCTTCATTACGCGTCCTTTCTCGTACAAGAGAGGCAAGGCTCCCTTACAAGCACTTGCCCGCGGCCCGCGTCGGCCGCAACCAACGTGTGCGGCCACCAGGGCGAGGTCGCGTAATGTATGTGTCTCGTGTCTAGCCGCGTCGAGGCCCCTGCCCGTCCACGGTGACCCGAAGCTGTTTAGCCTCGGACGTTTCCCATCTTGCCACGGAGGGCGTCCTCTTTCAAGGGCGCCCTCCGTAAACGTGTTTGAATTGTAGGCTAATGGCCACGTGCACTTGCTAGCGCTCGCGAGCAACGATGAGCTGGTCCATCTCTTCGACATGCACGCCAACGGAGCCCTTGATACTCGAGAACTCAACGGAGTTGCACACCAAGATGGGAACCGTCACATCGTAGCCCTCGGCAGCAATTGCCTCGCGATCGAACTCAATGAGTACATCGCCCTTATGGACGATGTCACCCACTTGCGCATGTACGGTAAAGTGCTTGCCCTCGAGCTGAACAGTGTCCAAACCAACGTGGATGAGCACGTCCAAGCCATCGACCGTGTTAAGCGCAACAGCGTGTCCCGTGGGAAAAATGGCCTCGACCTTGGCATCAGCCGGTGCAATCACACGCGTTCCGGTGGGCCGAATCGCCACGCCCTGGCCCAAAAGGCCGGTGGCAAACGTCTGGTCGTTTACCTCGGAAAGCGGAATGACGTCGCCCGAGATGGGAGCATCCAGCATAAGGACTCGACCACGCATACCAAAAGACCTTAGGACTTTAGTGAACATGCTCCCCCTCGGACATACCAATCAATCAAAATAACCTTAACAGTTTACCACTTGGCAACGGTTTTTGACCATTAGGGAAGTTCGCGCTTGACAACCTCGACGATGTCGTCGACAACGCGCTGGGTCAGCTCGTGCGTCTCGGCCTCGGCCATCACGCGGACCAGCGGCTCGGTACCGCTCGGGCGCACCAGAATGCGGCCGCGGCCGTCAAGCTCCTTCTCGGCAGCAGCGACGGCATCCCAGATGGGCTGGCAATCGTCCAGACCAGCCTTGTTGTCGGAATGCACGTTGACGAGTACCTGCGGGTACTTCTTCATGATGCCAGCAAGGTCGGTGAGGGTACGACCGGTGCGCTTGAGCACGGCCAGCAGCTGCAGAGCCGTCACCAGGCCGTCACCGGTGGTGTTGTGCTCCAGGAAGATGATGTGGCCGGACTGCTCGCCGCCGATGACGGCGCCGTCCGCGAGCATGCGCTCCAGAACGTAGCGGTCGCCCACGGCGGTCTGGACCATCTCGAAGCCCTGCTCCTTCATAGCGATGGAGAAGCCAAGGTTGCACATGACGGTCGAGACGATCTCGGAGTTGGCGAGCTTGCCGCGAGCGGCGAGGTCAGAACCGCAGATAGCCAGGATGTAGTCACCGTCGATCTCATTGCCCTCGCTGTCCACGAACAGTACGCGGTCGGCGTCGCCGTCGTGGGCCAGACCGATATCAGCATGGGTGCGCAGCACGAGCTCGCGCAGGGGCTCGAGGTGCGTAGAGCCGCACTCAACGTTAATGTCAGTGCCGCAGTAATCGGTGTTGATGGCATGGACCGTGGCGCCCAGGCGCTGCAGCGCGGCGGGCGTGGTCTGGCAAGAAGCACCGTGGCCGCAGTCGACGGCAACGACCAGGCCGTCGAGCCTCAGGCCATCAAGCGTATCGATGGCGTGGTCGACGTATGCCTTGCGGGCGTCCTTCATCTTGGTGATGTGGCCCACGCCGGCGCCAGTCGGCAGCGTGTCGGCAGCCATGGCTTCCTCGGACATGACCCAGGCGCTGATCTCTTCCTCGACAGCATCGGGAAGCTTCATGCCCTTGCGGCTAAAGAACTTGATGCCATTGAACTCCGGCGGATTATGCGAAGCAGAGATGACGATGCCGCCGTCAAGCTCGTTTTGAACGGTGAGCAGTGCCACGGCAGGCGTGGGGATAACGCCGCAGCAGTGCGGGCGGCCGCCCTCGGCCATGATGCCGGCGGTCAGAGCGCTCTCGAGCATGGTGCCCGAAAGGCGCGTGTCACGGCCGATGCAGATGTCCGGACCAAGGAACTTGGTCGCCGCGCGGCCCAGGCGAAACGCGAGGTCGCACGAAAGATCGGCGTTGGCGACGCCACGGACACCATCGGTACCGAAGATGTTCTGGGGCATAGGATCGCTCCTTCCCTAGCAGGCGATATGCAACCGCCCACCCTAGTCGAAAAAGAAAAACGGGACCCGCCGAGGAATCGGCAGGCCCCGCTTGTACATTGTATCTCGAAAGGAGATAAAACCTTAGCGCTTGGAGAACTGGGGAGCGCGGCGGGCCTTCTTGAGGCCGTACTTCTTGCGCTCGACCACGCGAGCATCGCGCGTAAGGAAACCGGCCTTCTTGAGGTCAGCACGATAGTCGCCAGCGTTCAGAAGAGCGCGAGCGATGCCCAGGCGCAGAGCGCCGGACTGACCGGAGATGCCGCCGCCATCGCACAGAGCGATAACGTCGAACTGACCGGCGGTGTCGGTCACCTTGAAGGGAGCAAGGGCGTTCTCAACGAGCTGATGGCGGCCGAAATACTGCTCGGCGTCACGCTTGTTGATGGTCACCTTGCCGGTGCCGGGGACGAGACGGACGCGGGCGACGGCGTTCTTACGACGACCGGTACCCTGGTAGACAACGGTGTTCTCAGCCATCTTTAAGCCTCCAGCTCAATCTTCGTGGGGTTCTGGGCAGCATGCGGATGCTCGGCACCAGCGTAGACCTTAAGCTTGGTCATCTGGGCACGGCCGAGGGTGGTCTTGGGCAGCATACCGCGAACGGCGCGCTCGATGACCTTCTCCGGGTGCTTCTCCATAGCCTGGCGGAAGCTCTCAGCCTTGAGGCCGCCGTTGTAGCCGCTGTGGCGATAATAGGTCTTCGTGTCGGCCTTGTTACCGGTAAGCTGGACCTTATCGGCGTTGATGACGACAACGAAGTCGCCGCAGTCGCTGTTGGGCGTGAACTGGGGCTTGTTCTTACCGCGCAGGATCATTGCGATCTGGGTGGCAAGACGGCCCAGGACAGCACCATCGGCGTCGACGAGAACCCAGTTGCGCTGGACCTCGCCCTGCTTGGCGTAGTGAGTCGATTTCGAAATCACTTAGACTCCTCCATGTACAGTACGTGTTGTTACAGAGATTCACGGGGCTCTGCAAGTAACCCGTCCATATTACCCCGCTCGCCGTACGAGTCAACAGGTATTTTGGCTCCGACCAGAGTTTCTGCACATGTCATCCACGAGCCGTGATTTTTCCAGCTCTTTAGCTGTTATCATTTTTTGAGGGTTCTCCGTCGTTAGCGCTCAACGAACTCTTGGATTTCCGCGAGCAGGCGCTTTGCCTCCTGACGGCCCTGGATATACAGGTCCAAAAGCTTTGCCGAATCGTGCTCGACATGGCCGACCTCGACCGGCTTTTGCGGAGCGACGACCAACGCGCGGCCCTCGCGCTCATACTTCCACAGGTGCATACGCTGGATGTTGTAACGATCGTGGCGCGTCTCGATAGCTTCAAGCAGATAGGGGTAGTCGGCATAGCGGGCGCGCGCGGCCGGCAAAAACTCGTAGGGCTTTTTCTCGTACGAACGGTCCTGCGTGACGATGACGACCGCACGGTCGAAGCCCGCCTCCTCGAGCACATGCTCGATAGGAACCGAATCGGCCACGCCGCCGTCGACGTATTTGTGCCCGTCTATCTCGACCGGCGGTGTCACCAGCGGCAACGAGGTCGATGCGCGCACAGCGTCGAGGTCAAGTACGGCGCTTTTGACCGGCAGGTACGCGGCGGTTCCAAAGAGCATGTCCGTCGCGACGGCGTACATCTCGATGGGGCTCGCATCGAACGTCTCGTTGTCAAAGGGATCCAGGCGGTCCTGGACATCGTTGAAGATAAAGTCGTAACCCACGATGGAACCCGTGGACGCAAACGACGCGGCGCCCATGTAGCGGCTGTCGTTGCAGAAGGTCAAATTGACTCGGTTGGTGCGGCCGATCTGGTGCGACTTGTAGTTGACGCCGTTGAGCGCACCGGCCGAGACGCCGTACACCGCCGGAATTTCGACACCGGCCTCCATGAGGACGTCGAGCACGCCGGCGGTAAACTGCCCGCGGAAGCTGCCGCCCTCCAGGACGAGCGCGACCTTGCCAGCGTTCTTTGCCTTATCTTCTGCAGTCATATTGACCTCCTGCGATTGCGTTTTGGCTTTCTTCTACCCAGTTTTGGGATGGAGGGCGCGCAGGTTTTTCGAGGCGGCAGGTGAAGCGGAAAGTGTGTCCCAGTTTGAGGCGAGATTCCGGGATGCGCTTTCCGCTTGGACCGCCGCTGGGAAAGCGCATCCCATTCTCAGAGCAAATTCCGGGTCGCATTTTCCGCTGAGCCCGTCATCAGGAAAATGAATCCCATTTCGAGCTTAGATTCCGGGATGCGCTTTCCGCTTGATGTGTCATCCGGAAACTACGTCCCAGTCTGAGCGCGGATTCCGGGATGAGCTTTCCGCCTGGGCTGCCATTGGGAAAGCGCGTCCCACTCTGCGTCACTGAGGCGTTTTCTTTACGCCCGCGCCCTGCATAGAGTTCGATTCTCCGCGGGTGGGGGAATCCGTTGGTGCTGGGCATGGCTAGCTGAAATACCATCGGCAGCACATCTGTTTTGGGTTGGGGCTTTGCGCGGAGAATCCGCGTATTTGCTTCGCAAATCCGCGCCGGCTTCGGCCGCCTACCGGCGTCCTCGCCCGCGGGCTAAAAACGCTTACGCGTTTTCTTTACGCCCGCGCCCTGCACAGAGTTCGATTCTCCGCGGTACGGACTAGAAATAAAAAGACAGGCAGATACGAATATCTACCTGTCTGTTGCTTATGGTGGAGGCGCGGAGAATCGAACTCCGGTCCACGAAAGCCCCCTGATTGGCATCTCCAAGCTCAGTCGCTGGTTTAGTCTCGGACGCTTTGCGCGCAGCGACACGCTCGCGGCGTCCTAACCGGTTCGGTCTTAGCCCGCGCCATACCGATTACGTGCGCAGGAGCATTCCCCTAACATGACGTCGCGCCGGTGTCGGGGAAATCACCGGGTTGACGCGCCGCTATAAACTAAGCAGCGAGAGCCATAGGCTCAAAAGAAGAGTTGTTGTCAATTCAATTTGACGGTGCCCCTGTTTAACGAGGCGAGGAGACCTCGGCTTGCTTCCTCTCTCAGAGCTATCGTGTCGAAACCAGTCGCCCCCGAATGTCGGGAAAGTCTGGATGGCATTGGGCACGAATACCCAACACCCGTCGACTTTTCAAGGAACATGCAGGGCGAGCCCCGCTTGTGGAGTGTTATCTTACCACGTTCTGAAAGCGGACAGCTGTTCTATGCACGAGCTGTGAAGACCCCAATGTGCGCCGCACTTCGCACTTTTGCTACCGATCGCGTCACGTATATTTTCGCCAAGCAAAATTGAACCGTCGAAAGGACCGTTATGGATACCAAGCAGCAACTCGTCAATGCCCTCGCAGGCCTGGGCTCAACCATTACCGAAGCTATGGATGTCATCGAAGGCTTTGTCCCCTGCGGACATCCCGCCCTCACGGTATCGAACGCACTCGTCGCGCTGGACGCTGACGATGATGCAGCTCTCGCCCAGCAGCTTGAGACCGTCGAGGGTTTTATCGACCACGTGAGTGAGAACCGCGGCGTGGCCGCCTACCACGGCATCGAGGTCGAGTTCGCGGGTCCCAAAGCCGATCTGCTCGCAGCAATCCGCGAGGTAGGCACCCTTATGCATACCGCAGGCATCAAGAACACCCAGGTCAACGAGTGGGTCTACCGCAGTCTGGCAGCACTAAACGATTCCGACGAAAAGGCAGCCGAACAGCTCGCAGAAAGTCCCGCCATTAAGGCTGAGCTTTTGTAAATTGCAAACGCGGGTCCCTTGGCGCATCGTCGTCCAAAAGGCCCGCAAACAGTTCGCGTCAACTGATAGCCGCGTCGCCGCGTTCGGCCAAAGCAAGAATCGGCATCATTTGGCGCGGGGTCTTTGCTGCAAGATCGGCATGTTCGAGCAGCTTGCGATCGTTAGTCACCAAGTAATCGACCTGCGCGCGCTTACACGCGGCGAGCACCAAGTTGTCTTCGTAATCGCCATGGAGCGCTAAGTATTTGTCGGCCAGCCAAAGGTCCGACGCATCTGCACCCACGGCCGTGGCGTTTTCGGTCATATTCCGAACAAACGCCAGCGCCGCATCGCCAATCGCGCGGGCAGACGCCTCGTCGAGCGCTCCCCCGCTGGCAAGAACGCTGCGCTTCAGCTCATGTTGGACAACGTACAGCACGTCCTTGGCGATATGAACCGGGAAGAACAGCAATGCCCCCGCCTCCGCCGCCTGCCCAATAAACGCACGCGCGGCAAGCGACTCGGCATGGTCGGCGCAAAACGAATCAACCCATACGTTGGCATCCACCATTATTTTGAGGAGAGCCCCGCTCACAGGATCATCCCCTTTTGGCGATAGCGCTCGTCCATGGCTTCGGAATAGATTGTGTCCCAATCGCGATCGTCGGATACGGGCGACGTAGCAATGCCCAGGTCCGCGTAAAGCTGATCCGCCGCCGCCCACGATGCGGCGAACGGCGAGGTGGCACCAGCACTAGGCAGTTGGTCGTCAACGGCCGACAACACCTCTTCGCACGAACCGCCGCCCTGTGCAACCTTCGCTACGACCTTTTTGATAAGCTCGGGCAGCGAGGCGCCCGAAAGCCGCAACGCTTCCTCCGCATGGTCCTTGACCTGGCGATTCACGCGAACGTTCACCTGCGCCATGCCACTAGCAGCACCCACGTCGATCCCGCTCCCTTCAATTGCTAGCCTTGCTAGCAACAATATATAAAGAAGCTAGCAAATGGTCAAATGCAAAAGGCCTGCGCCTGGACGACACCGATGCCGTCCAGGCGCAGGCCAGATAACGTGGGCGGACACGTCTGCTAACGGAGGTACGCCTTTGCGTTGCCCAGGCTGTAGGCGATCGTTGAGCCGTTGTGCAGCAGTGACGACGTCTGCGGAGTAATCATGCCGGTAATACCCAATGCCAACAGCGCTGAGTTGGTGAGCATCACCTTAGAGTAGGAGCTCGTCAGACGATCAATGAGGCCCTGGCTCATGCGGCGCAGGCGCACGATCGCAGCGAGATCCGTGTCGGTCAGGATGATATCGGCGACCTCCTTGGCGATGTCGCTTCCGCCACCCATTGCCAGTCCCACGTCGGCCAAACCGAGCGCCGGCGAATCGTTGACGCCGTCGCCCACCATGGCAACGTGGCGCCCCTCGCTCTTAATGCGCTCAACATACGCGTACTTGTCCTCGGGCAGCAGCTCGGCCTTAAACTCGTCGACTCCCGCCTCGCGCGCAATGCGTGCGGCGGTGCGCTCGGAATCGCCCGTGAGCATGACCACGTGCTTAACGCCCAACGCGTGCAAGTCGGCGATGGCCTCGCGAACCCCGGGCTTAAGCGGGTCCTCGATACCGAGCACGCCCACAACGGTGCCGTCGACCGCCAGATACAGCGGCGACAGACCCTGCATCTGGGACTCAATGCGCTCCTTAATGTCGGACTCGAGTTGTGCGCCCTCATCCTCGAATACAAAGTGCGCGGAGCCGATGATGGCGCGACGCCCCTCGATGGACGAAGCGATGCCGTGCGCCACGATGTACTCGACGGCGGCATGGCGCTCGCGGTGCTCGAGCCCGCGCTCGCGGGCGGCGTTGACCACGGCACGTGCCACCGGATGCGGGAAATGCTCCTCCAAGCAAGCGGAAAGGCGCAGGACCTCGTCCTCGTTCCAGCCGTCGGTCGTGAGCACGCAGGCAAGACGCGGCTGCGCCTCGGTGAGCGTACCGGTCTTATCAAACACAATGGTGTCGGCCTTGGCAAACGACTCAAAGTACTTGGCGCCCTTGACCATGACGCCCATCTTGGCAGCATCGCTCATGGCGGTCATGACGGCGACGGAGCCCGTGAGCTTGAGTGCGCACGAGTAGTCGACCATCAGTGCCGCCGAGGTCTTAATGAGGCTACGCGTGGTAAGCGCAACCAGGCCCGCGAGCAGGAAGTTCCACGGGACGATCTTGTTGGCAAGGTCCTCCATATGCGACTGGCCTTCGGACTTGAGCGAGTCGGCTGTCTGCACGAGCGAGACGATTGAGCGCAGTTTGGTTTGCGCCGTATTGGCGCGCACGCGCACCAAGATGCCGCCGTCTTCCACGACGGTACCGGCGAACACGTCGTCGCCCACGCTGCGCTCGACGGCCAGCGGCTCGCCAGTCAGGGTCGCCTGGTTGACCATAGCGCTCCCCTGCTCGACCACTCCGTCGATGCAAATGGACATGCCAGTGCGCACAGCGACCAAGTCGCCGGGCTCAAGCTCGGTGGCGGCAACGCTTACCTCGGTGTCGCCGACGACCTTTTGCGCCTTGTCGGGCACATCGAGCAGCGAGTTGATGAGCTCGTTTTCGCTCATGGCGCGGGTGTAGTCCTCGAGCAGCTCGCCCACGTTAAGCAGGAACATCGTCTGCCCCGCGGTATCGACATCACGCTTGACGAACGAAATGCCGATGGCCGAAGCATCGAGCACAGGAACGGTCAGGCGCGGCTGCGCCAGCTCATGAAGGGCAGCGCGCAAAAATGCCATGTAACCGGCCACGACAAACACCGCACGCAGAGGCGTCGGCAAGAACCAGCGACGTGCGTAATGGGCACCGACGAGTGTCGCCAGATCCATGACGAGCTTGTGCTTGCGCGGCTCGAGTTGCATCACGTAGCCCGACTTGGCATCGGCGATAGCTTGAGCATCGAGTGCGCCCAAGGCGTCGAGCACGCTTACGCGGCGCGGCTCGTCGTATTCCAGCGCCATCTGGCCAATACGGCCATACACGCGCACCTTGTGCACGCCATCGATTTCGCTGCTGAGCTTAAGAAGTGCATCGAGATCGCTCTCTGGCACAGGACCCGCCAATTGAAGACGGGTCCTGCCGGGGATCTCGCTAATAATCGAGAATCTCATAGTTTGTGCCTGGGAGCGTTACTCGGCTGCCTCGTCAGCAGCGGCCTCGCTCTGGGTGATGTAGGCCGCCTCGGCAACCATGTCGTCGACATTAGCCTTGGCCTGCTCGACCATGTCCTGGTAGCCGTTCTTGATGCGCATGCCGCACGCGATACCCTGCACGCAGGCATTCTTGACCGGAGCGCTGGTAAGCAGCTTGATGCCGGCCGTGCCAAGCAGAAAACCGCCACCAACAAGCAGGGTATTGAACGTCGACTTCTTCATGTTGCTTCTCCCTTTTGCCGCATTGGACGCGGCACGGTGCCTCAGCGCCCGAGTAAATAAGTTTGCTCGAGCACACTTTTGGAAAATAGTTTAGTTTATCTAACTATTAAGTTCAACAAAGGTTAACTTTTTGGAAACTATGGGGGCGAACTCAATATGACCAGGGGACCGTCCCTTTGTCATATTCCTACAGCCGCCAGTCAGCCGCTTCCTTTTGCAGCGCAACCATGCGGGCGAATTCTCCACCTGCCGCCTTGAGCTGCGCCGGAGTGCCCTGCTCGGCAACCACACCATCCTTGAGTACAACGATTTTGTCGGCATTTTCCACCGTACGCATACGGTGGGCGATCACGATTACCGTCTTGCCTGCGAGCAGGCGGGAGAGCGCCTGCTGCACCACGGTCTCGTTCTCCACATCCAAACTCGCCGTCGCCTCGTCCAGCAACACAATCGGCGCGTCTTTGAGCAGCGCGCGGGCGATGGAGATGCGCTGGCGCTCGCCGCCGGACAGCTTGGAGCCATTCTCGCCGATCATGGTGTCATAGCCCTGCGGCATGCGGCTCACAAACTCGTCGCAGTTGGCGGCACGCGCGGCAGCAAGCACTTCCTCATCGGTGGCATCGCGACGTCCAAGACGGATGTTTCCCATCACCGTGTCGTCAAAGAGTAGCACGTCTTGGAACACAATAGCGTAGTCGCGCAGCAGCACCTCGGGATCAACGCTCGCAACATCCACGCCACCCACGGTGACCGTGCCTTCGGTAGCATCCCAAAAGCGCGCGGCCAGGCGGCTCACCGTAGACTTACCGGAACCCGAAGGACCGACCAGTGCCGTGACCTCGCCTTCCTTGGCGGTAAAGCTCACATCGGTCAAAACCTTCTCGCCGGCGCGTCCGTCGCTGCCCGCACCATAGCCAAATGCCACGTGATCGAACACCACGTCATGACCCACGGGTTCAAACTGCTCGCTGCCCCGCGCCACGGGCTCCTCCATGATGGAGCGCATGCGCTTGGCCGACGACTCGGCGGCAAACAGCTCGGACATCAGCATCAGTGCCTGATCGAAGGGCGCATAGATGCGGCTCACCATGAGCAGGAAGGCAAACATCACCAAAAAGTCGACCTGGCCGGAGGCGACCATCGCAGCGCCCGTGACCAACGTGGTGGCAATCCCCAGGCGCAGGATGGCAAAGGCGGAGTTGACCAAAAGCCCATTGGCGAGCTCGCCTTTGGTGGTCTCGCGCTCCTCGGCATCGATCACGGCGTTGAGTCCCTCAAGATAATGGGCCTCCTGGTTGGTGGCGCGGATCTCGCGAACGCAGTCGAGCGTCTCTTGAATCGCCTCGGTAACCTTGACCTTCTCGGCGCGCACGCGATCGAACACCGGGGTCATGGGGCCGCGTGTTAGATACAGCACGGCAAAGGCCACGGGAACGCTCCAAAACGCCGCGATCGCCAGCTGCCAGCAAAAGAACAGCGATGCCACGAAGACAATGGCGCTTGCGATGATGGCACCCCAAAGCTCTCCCAGCACGTGGCTGTAGGCGTGCTCCATGGCCTGGACGTCATCCATGATGGTCTCGGTTAAATCGGCCAGATCACGACGGCCAAAAAACGACAGCGGCAGTTTGCGCAAGCGCTCGGCAATCTCCATACGCTGCTTGCCGCACTCCTCGTAAAAGATGCAGTAGGTGTAGTAATACTGCTGCCAGTTAGAGGCAAAGAGCAGTACGAAAAAGATCACGAGGCCGCCCACGATCGGCAGGGCATCCGGCAGGTCAGCCCCGCTGGTGAGATGCTCGACAAAGCCGGCCATAACCAGGAATAAAAAGCCCATGCCGGCCATGGTAATGAGATTGGTGAGCGTGGTCCAGAAAATGCCGCGTTTTACGCCGGCGACGCCTTTATCGGATAGGAAGTACTTCTTTTGGAATGAGGCGAACATTTAGGCCTCGCCTCCCTTCGTGACGGCGGCATCCGCGGCAGCAGTGATCTTCCAGCTCGCGGCCTGTTCGTATTCGGCCCACATCTTGGCGTATAGACCGTTTTGGGACAGCAGCTCGGCATGGGTGCCAGTCTCCTGCACGCTACCTTGGTTGAGCACCACGATCTTGTCGGCCCCCACCACGGTCGAGAGTCGGTGCGCAATCATAATGACCGTGCGACCCGCCGCCAGCTTGCTAAAGGCGCGCTGGATGAGCGCCTCGTTCTCGGGATCGGCAAACGCCGTGGCCTCGTCGAGCACCACGATAGGCGCATCCTTAAGGATCGCGCGCGCAAGGGCGACACGCTGCACCTCGCCACCCGACAGGTACGCCCCGCCGGCGCCCAGGTACGTGTC
>URVZ01000033.1 GCA_900551365.1 uncultured Collinsella sp. | reverse complement strand
GACGTCGTCAACCGCGTGGGCGTCGACGTCAACACCGCGAGCGCGAGCCTGCTGGGATACGTTTCGGGCATCACGCCGAGCGTGGCCAAGAACATCGTGGCTTTCCGCGAGGAAAACGGCGCCTTCACCGATCGCCGCCAGCTCAAGAAGGTCCCCAAGCTGGGACCCAAGGCATATCTCAACGCTGCAGGCTTTTTGCGAATTAGCGGCGGTAAGAACCCGCTCGACGCAACGAGCGTCCACCCCGAAAGCTACGAGGTGGCCACGTCCGTCTTGGAACGCGCCGGCGTTAAAGCAAGCGAGCTCAGCCGCGGCGGCGTGCCCGACATCGAGCGCCGCCTGGGCAGCATCTCGGCGCTGGCAAGCGACCTGGACTGCGGCACCCTCACGCTCATCGACATTGTCAACGAACTCAAGAAGCCCGGTCGCGACCCACGCGACGACGCGCCCGAGGTGGTCTTTAGCCGCTCGGCACTTTCCATCGACGACCTGGAGCCCGGCATGGAACTCAAGGGCACGGTGCGCAACGTCGTCGACTTTGGCGCCTTCGTCGACGTGGGTGTGCACCAGGACGGCCTCGTGCACATCTCCAAGCTGGCCAACCGCTTCGTCAAGCACCCGAGCGACGTGGTGCGCGTCGGCGATACGGTCAAGGTGTGGGTCGAGAAGGTCGATCGCGACCGCAAAAAGATCTCCCTCACCATGGTGCAGGGGAAGTAAACCGCCAAAGCAAGGGTCCCCCCGGTAGCGACGTGCAAAATCGCGAGTATTCTGCAAATTCCGCCGTTCCGGATGCCCCGCAGAGACGATAAAGTCAAAAACAGCCCCCGTTTTGGCGCCACCAGAGCCAAAACGGGGGCTGTTCCGTTCTTCAACCAACTGGTAAAAGCCTTTACCCTGCTGAATACTCTCGATTTTGCACGGCGCAGGCGGGGGTACCTTTGCCCACGGCAGGATATAGAAGCCAAGCGCCAACTTGCTGGCAAGCTCGTGTCGGCAGTTCCGGCCTTTCCTTTGCCTAGCGCGACCCTCGCGAAGCGCGTGAGCGATAGGGAAAGGAAAGGCCGGGGCGAGCAGCCCGCGGCGTAGCCAGTGTTCGCGTTACGGCAGAATATGGAAGCCCAGAGCGGCGATATCCTTGGCAAAGCCGCGGACGGTGTCGAGCGAGACCTCGTACGGGTCGCGACCGATGTTCTTCCGCTTGGCCAGGATGCTGTTGGGCACCGTAATGATCTGGCAACCGCAGGCCTCGGCCTGGTAAATGTTGATGAGCTCGCGCGTGGACGCCCACAGGACCTCACAGTTGGGCTTGGCGGCGGCCTTCTTAACCGACTCCGTCATAAACGGAATGGGGTCGACGCCGGTGTCGGCGATGCGGCCGGCAAAGAGCGAGATGATGGACGGCGTCTCGGTGTCAACGGCCTCGACCATCTCGTCAACCTGCTTAGGCGTAAAGATGGTGGTGACGTTGACCTTGATGCCGTCGGCCGAAAGCTTGCGGACCAGCTCGGCGGTGGATTCACCCTTGGTGGTCACGCACGGGATCTTAACGTAGACGTTCTCGGCCCAGGTAGCGATCTCGCGGGCCTCGACCTCCATGGTCTCGACGTCGTCGGCAAAGACCTCAAACGAAACGGACACATCGGTGATATGGGTCAGGACCTCTTTGGCAAACGCGCGGTAATCCGTCACGCCGCCCTTCTTCATAAGGGACGGGTTGGTCGTGAAACCCTGAACGTTGCCGTTCTCGTACATGTCGAGCATGCCCTCGAGGTTTGCACCGTCAGCGAACACCTTGATTGCCATCTGCCTGATTCCTTTCGTTTGCATAAGGCCATTGAGCTGGTAAACACTTTAGCCATGCTTACCTAGGTTTGAGCTGCAGCTTTTAAGCTTTATCGGTAAACGGTTTAGCATCTTTACCACTTTTATCAAAGACTTTCCAGCGGCAAAACGGTTTTTCGGCGCGCTGCGCCATTTCCGTTCACGGCGCTTATTTACAGCAAAACCAATCGAATCCACACTCTCTTCAAGAAAAAAGGCGGCGGCACCTCACAAGAGATGACGCCGCCTTTTCGTGTAGGAGCCGGTTATCGGAGCTCCGCCCGATTAGGGCTTAACGTATGCCTGGATTACTCTTCCTCAACGTGGTTAATCACAGCACCCTTGGTGTGGATGAAGTTGGGGACGAAGGCGACGACCAGAAGGACAGCGAGAATCGCGTAGACACCGGTGGTACCGAAGGCCTCGGCAGCGCGGCCAAGCGTAATACCAATGACGGAGAAATCGAAGTCGCCGAACGTAGTGTTCTTGAAGCCAAAGACGTCAAGAACAGGCAGGAGCAGAGCCGGGGCAAAGGTGATGAGCAGGCCGTTGACGAAAGCACCAAGAGCTGCGCCCTTGCGACCGCCGGTAGCATTGCCGTAGATGCCTGCGGTAGCACCGCAGAAGAAGTGGGGAACCATGCCCGGGATGATGAAGATGCCCAAGGTAGCGCCCACGATGAACATACCGACCACGCCACCGATGAAGGAGGCAACAAAGCCGAGGATGACGGCGGTGGGAGCATAGGGGAAGAAGACGGCGCAGTCGACGGCGGGGATGGCGCCGGGGATCAGCTTGTTGGAGATGCCCTGGAAAGCCGGGACCAGGTCGGCAAGGATCATACGAACGCCGTTGTAGACGATAGTGACACCGACGGCGAAGGACAGGGCACAGGTCAGGGCGTAGACGATTACATTGTCGCCGCCAGCGGTCTTGGTAACGACCGCAGGATCTGCGATGTAAGCGGCGAAAGCGGTAACCAGGTAGAAGAAGGCCATGGTAAGAGCCGTGGAGATGGTGGTGTCGCGCAGGAAGGAGAACTTCTCGGGAACCTCAATCTTCTCGGTGCTGTTCTCCTCGGCGTCCTTAGCAAAAAGCGTACCGACTGCAGCGGAGATGTAATAGGCGAGTGAACCGAAGTGGCCCATGGCGATTTCATCGCCATCGGTAACCTTCTCGGTGAAACGCTGACCAACGGCGGGAAGCATAGCGCTCACGAGGCCCAGGAACATGCCGCCCACGATGACAAGCTGGACATCCTGGAAGCCAGATGCCTGCAGAACGGCAGACAGCAGGCAAGCCATGAACATGCTGTGATGGCCCGTCAGGAAGATGTACTTAAACTTGGTAAAGCGGGCAATGATAATGTTCACGACGTAGCCGAGAATCAGGATCATCATGGTCTGAACGCCGAGGACGCTCTGAGCCATCGAAACGACAACCTCGTTGTTGGGCACGACGCCGGTGATGTGGAAACCGGTCTCGATGAAGGTACCCAGCGGAGCAAGGTTCTCCTGAACAACAGCGGCGCCGGCAGACAGCATGATGTAGCCAAGGATCGGCTTCAGGGTGCCTGTCATCACCTTGTGGGCGGGACGCTTAAGCGCGACAAGGCCCACAAAAGCGAACAGACCCATAATCCATGCTGGCTTGGTCAGAATCGATTGGATAAACTCAAGTATGGGAAGGATGACTTGCATCTGGGCTTCCTTTCTTTTTAACGTGGGCGCGTTTCCCTCTTCCACAGGGAACCGCCCCTTTTTGTGCCGCTTTAGGCGTTAGCGGCGGCCGCCTTGATTGCCTCGAGGGCGTCTTCGCGGATCTTCTTCTTGTTCACGTAGCTGCGAACGATCACGACGTTACCGTGAAGCTCGGGAGCGAGCTCCTTAACGGTAATGAACAGATCCGGATTTGCGGAAGAAGCACCGTTCAGGTCCATAGACTCAACGTCGGCCTTGATGCCCTCCTCCTCACAAAGCTCCTCGACTTTGCCAGCGAGCATCAGGCTGGACCCGATGCCGTTTCCGCATACAGTGATGATATGCATGGCAACCTTCCTCTCCTACACGTGACGGATTTTCCGTCTATCCAAAAGCGGCGACGCATCGCCGTGCCATTAAGGCCTAAAAGAATGAACGCATGGTCTCCAAAACCTGCTCGGGCGTACCGCACGCGCTGAGCTTGGCAACGCAGTCCTCGTCCTCGAACATCTGCGAAAGCTCCGCCAAGCAACCAAGATGAGCCTTGGGGTCGGGCGCGCAAATGCCCACGAGTACGTGAACCGGATCGAAATCCTCGTGTCCAAATGCAACCGCAGGATCAAGCGTGACGATGCAGATTCCCGCTTCGCTCACATTGCCATCGGCCTGGGCGTGGGGCATGGCGATACCCTCTTCCAGAACCATATAGGGGCCAAATTTGTGAACCGATGAAATCATGGCGTCGACATAGCTCTGGTCGCATTTGCCCGCGTCAACGAGCAGCTTGCCACATGCCCTAATCGCTTCCTCCCAATCGGAGGCCTGGACATGGCAGGCAACAAGCTCGGGTTTAAGAAGATCGGTCAGCATGACAGCTCCCTACTCCTCGGGCAGGATATGAAAACCAAGCGCCTGAATGTCGCGGGCAAAGCCCTTGACCGTATCAAGCGAGTACTCGAGCAAATCTTTCCCGAAATTCTTGCGCTTGGCGAGAAGGGCATTGGGGACCGTGATGATCTGGCAGCCAACAGACTCTGCCTGGAAGATGTTGAGTACCTCACGCGTGGATGCCCAGAGAACCTCGGCGGCGGGCTTGACGGCAGCCTTCTTTACGGACTCTGCCATGAGGGGCAGCGGATCGACGCCGGTATCGGCGATACGGCCGGCGAAGATGGACAGAATAGAGGGGGTCTCGGCAGAGACGGCATCGACGAACTCGTCGACCTGCTCGGGCGTGAAGATGGTGGTGACATTCACCTTGATACTATCGGCAGAAAGGCGCTTGACCAACGCTGCGGTGGACTCGCCCTTGGTGTTGAGCGCCGGGATCTTAACGTAGACGTTGTCCGCCCAGGTTGCGATCTCGCGAGCCTCGGCCTCCATACCCGCCTCGTCGTCGGCAAACACCTCGAACGAGACTGACACATCGGTGATGTGCTCAAGAACCGTCTTGGCAAAAGCGCGGTAGTCGGTCACGCCGCCGGCCTTCATAAGGGAAGGATTGGTCGTGAAGCCCTGAACGTTGCCGTTGTCGTGCATGTCAAGCATACCCTCGAGGTTAGCGCCGTCGGCAAACACCTTGATTGCCATGTTCGGTCCTTTCTCATCTAGCACTATTGCTATCGAAAGCCTTTTTCTTTGTTTCAAAAGCTTTTCGGTTTTCTTTTATAAACTATTTCAAAAGATATCGAAAGCTCAATTGCCAACTTTCCGCGAACGGTCGATTATCGGGCGTGAGCGTACCTCACTTTTTGTGAACACCTTCCAGGCAAGACTCTTTACTGGCTATTACAGGCATTCTGCATGTCAGGCCAACTACTAACACAAATAAAAGCAAAGCGTGTCATTCATCTCGTTCACTCGATTTTGCCTTGTTCTTTTCATATCGATACGTTATATTTCGATTACGAAAGGCATTTCTTTCGCCTTTCGTTCATAAGGAGCGACACATGGCATCTACTTCAGACCTTTCACCCGCCGAGCGTCAGCGATTTATCATGAACTGGCTGGCGGAAAAGCCGAATATCTCGGTATCCGACATCGTCCGTCGCTTTTCGGTTTCGGAAGTCACCGCACGACACGACCTCGTCTCACTGGAATCGGAAGGCAAATTGCGTCGTGTGCGCGGCGGAGCAGTATCGCTTTCACGTTCCACTGCAATCTCGTATCCCGAAGAGCGCATCAATGTCCAAGTCGAAGCCAAGGAGGCTATCGCCGCGACCGCAGCAACTCTTGTTGACGATGGTGACGTTTTGGTGATCGACATCGGCACCACGGGCTTTTACTTCACTAAAGCCCTCATAGACAAGCGCGACATCACCATCATCACCGGCGATCTTGCCATCGCAAACTATGCCAGCTTCAATCTGCCCAACGCTTCGGTAGTGCTGTTAGGTGGTTCCGTGCGAAAGGGCCACCTTTATCTCGCGGGCGCGCTGACGTTCGACTGCATGAGCAAGCTTCATGCCGACAAGGCATTTGTCAGCGCCGACGGATTCCATCCCGACCACGGCTTTACCGTTGAGCACGACTTCTCTGCCATGATCAAGCGCATGTATCTAACCAACTCGAACCTGAGCTACATGATGGTCGACCAGGGTAAGTTCAATAAGACGAGCTTTTATCAGTCCGCACAGATCGATGACCTCGACGGCATCATCATCGATGGGGACAGCGAAGGTATCATGACAGCGGCAATCGAGAGCAGCCACAGTCATCCCAAACTCTATATTGCAAAATAGCTCACATGGCCGGGTCGCCCCCAATGCAGGCGACCCGGCCATGTATTAAATCAAGCCAAAGTGGCGCATAGCCGTGACGGTACCGTCGTGTGCGACGTCATCGGTCACGTAGTCGGCGACCGCCTTGACCTCGGGCATGGCGTTGCCCATAGCTACGGCCGTCTCGACGGCGGCGAGCATGCCCAGGTCGTTGCCCGAGTCGCCAAAGCCAAAGGTGCGCGCATTTCCCTCGCGGCCCAGATACGCCAGCGCTCGCGCCACGCCCACACCCTTGTCAATGCCCTTGGGGCTCAGCTCGCGATTCTGACCACCGGTGTTGCACAGCTCAAACTCGCGATCGATAAAGCCGTCATCGTTGGCTACGCGAGCCAAACTGGGCACATTGAGGCATACCTTGCCCACGTGCAGACTATCGTCGACGCGCATTTCCTCGGTGCTGTGCACCACAGAAGTGCCGATCAGAGACGACTGCTCAACGCCCGCGGGTTCCAGGGCAAAAGTAGCCACGTTGGTCTCGAAAAAGGCCTCAATCCCTGCCGCGGCCATACGGCGTGCAAGCTCCTCGACAATGTCCTCGTCAAAGCAGTCCTCGTGTACCACGCGGCCCTCGACCTCGAGTGTCGCTCCCGCCATGGCAACGACACCCGCAGGCTCCAAAGCACGCAGACCATCGGCAATCAGCCACAAGGGACGACCCGTGCAGATAAATGCCTGGTGACCCGCATTGCGCAGGCGATGAAACGCCTCGATCACCGCCTGCGAGGGGCGAACCGCCGAAAAGTCCTTATCGGTCATATCGTCGGGATCGAACGACGTCAGCGTGCCGTCCACGTCAAAAAAGAGCACAGCGGGTTTGGGACACGCATCAATCATATGAGTTCCTTTCGAGGATAAGGGCAAACGAAGCATCCATCATATAATGGAGCGACGCAACCAGAGAGGTCACCCATGGAATTTTACGCAAGCTGCCCCGAGGGCTTTGAGTCCGCACTCGCCGATGAGCTTAAACGCCTCGGGCTTTCGCATGTTCGCCGGCTGAAGGGCCGCGCCACGTTTGAGGGCGAGCTCGAAGAAGGCTACCGCGCCTGTCTGTGGTCGCGTCTGGCGAGCCGCGTGTTTGCGGTGCTCGGGCGCTTTGAGGCGCAGGACGCCGACGAGCTGTACGATAGCGTTTACGACATCGCCTGGGAGAACATCGTCCGCCCCGGCGCCACCATCGCCATCACCGCCCGCGGCGTGACCGAGCAGCTGCGCAACACGCGCTTCTCGGCCCTGCGCGCCAAGGACGCATTGTGCGACCGCTTGGCCGAAACCACGGGCCGTCGCGCCGATGTCAACGCCACCGATCCCGATGTTCACCTGCTGCTTTCGCTGCGTCAGCGCCGCGCGAGCATCAGCCTGGACCTTTCGGGCGATCCGCTGTTCAAGCGTCTGCCGCCCGCAGCGACCCGCGCCGGCGAGGGTACGCACGTGCTGCGCCCCGACTACGCCGCCCTGGTGCTGGCGCAGGTCGGCTGGACCGCACTGTGCGAGCGCGAGTTAACGGCTGACGATTACGAGAATGAAGCCCTTCCCACGCTGATCGATGCCTCATGCGCCGGCGGCGGTCTGCTGCTGGAGGCCGTGAACATTCTGACCAACCGCGCCCCGGGCGCCGCACGCGAGCGCTGGGGCTTTGAGGGCTGGCAGCTGCACAACGCCGCTCTGTGGGAGCAGCTGCTTGCCGAGGCGCGCGAGCGCGAGGCGGCAGCGCGCGAACGCCAGGCGCGCATCGTGGCCGCAGACATCGACCCCGCCGCTCGCAAGACCGCCGAGCGCATGGTCAAGAGCGCTGGCTACAAGCGTTTTGTCGACTTTTGCGCCGCCAAGCCCGCCACCGTGCTGGACCATGCGGGCGCCGTCGCCGGTGCCGCCGTGGTCGCAGACACCACCGAGACCCCGCTTTCGCTCATGCACGACGCCATGACGCTGGTCGGCGAGCTGCGCCGCGCGCCCGAGCTTATCGCCGCACCGGTCGCCGCGCTCACCCGCGATGGCCTTATGGCCCGCGCACTCCATGCCGAGCCCGCGCGCTCCATTGCCGTCATGCCCAATAATGAAGAGGCAACTATTGAGGTTTGGCCCTCGCTCGACCACGCCGCCGCGGCATTTGAAGCTGCGACCAGCGCAGATATCGAGGAGCAGACCGTAGACGCTCAAGACGAAGCCGCCGGCACCCCCATGCCCGAGCCTGCCGCCATGCTCGACCTGGGCGACGGCAAGCCGCTGCCCGTGCTCATCCCCGAGTCCGAGCAGTTCGCCAACCGCCTGCGCAAGAATGCCCGTCTGCGCCGCAAGTGGGCCAAGCGCGAGGGCGTGAGCTGCTACCGCGTCTACGATGCCGACCTGCCCGACTACTCCGCCGCCATCGACCTGTACGAGGGCTGCCCGCAGACGCCGGGCCGCTGGCTCGTCATCGCCGAATACGCCGCGCCCAAGACCATCGACCCCGCGCTAGCCCAGGCCCGCATGCTCGACATTCTGGCCATCGCGCCGCGCATCCTTGATGTTCCGGCCGAGCATGTGCACGCCAAGGCCCGCATGCGTTCGCGCGGCGGCTCGCAGTACGGCAAGCAGGGCGCCGGCAAGGGCGGCTCGGGCGAGCGCGCCAATATCGCACGCCGTCGTCTGCCACTCATCGAAGAGGGCGGCCTTACCTTTGCCGTCAACTTTGACGACTATCTGGATGTGGGCATCTTCCTGGACCACCGCGTCACCCGCAACCTGGTGCGCGAGCACGCCAAGCAGGCGCGCCGCTTCCTCAACCTGTTTGCCTACACTGGCACTGCCACCTGCTACGCGGCCGATGGCGGCGTCGAGGAGACCGTGACGGTCGACCTTTCCAACACCTACCTGGACTGGGCCGAGCGCAACATGCGCCAGAACGGCTTTGTGGGGCCGCAGCATCACTTTGTGCGCGACGACGTGCTCGCCTGGATTCGTGACCAGCGCCAGACGCGCAACCGCTGGGACCTGATCTTTGTCGACCCGCCCACGTTCTCGAACTCGTCCAAGATGGGCCGCCGCACCTGGGATGTCCAGCGCGACCATGTTGAGCTTTTGGCCGGCGTATCGCGCCTGCTCGCACAGGGCGGCCACGCCATCTTTAGCTGCAACCTGCGCGGCTTCCGCCCCGAGGCGCGCAAGCTCGCGCGCGCGGGCGTGGTGCTGGAGGACATTACGGCACAGACCATCCCCGAGGACTTCGCGCGCAACCAGAAGGTGCACCACTGCTATATCGTGCGCCGCCTGCCCATCGAGGACGCCATGGCCGAGGTCGGCTTTAGCGCCGAGGAGATTGCCGAGCGAACCGAGGAGCTGCGCAACCCCGAGGCGCGCAAGCCTCGCGCAACGGCGCCCGCGCACGCGCAGACCGGCAACGGCAAACCCAACTTTGTCGGCAAGCCCTCCCCCGCCGGCAAGCCCAAAAAGAAAAAATTTTACGCCAGCAAGCCCAAGGGCAAATAAACAAAGTTGCGGTGGAATACGGACTTTTGCCTGGAATTAGGCAAATTTAGACCGTATTTCACCGCAACTCATATTGGGATGGCGGATGCCGACCTATCCCTGGATGACCAATCGGTAACCAATACCCACGTGCGTCTGGATATAGCGCGGATGCGCGGGGTCGGACTCGATCTTCTTGCGCAGCGTGCCCATAAAGACACGCAGGCTCGCCAGGTCGCTCTTGGTCGCCGTGCCCCAAATCTCGTGCAGGATAAACTGGTGCGTCAGTACCTTGTCGGCGTTATGCGCCAGCAGGCACAGGAGCTTATACTCGATCGGCGTCAGATGCAGTTCCTCGCCATCCATCGTGGCGATGCCGGCATCAAAATCGATATGCAGCTCACCGGTATCGAACGAGCCCTCGGAGACAACGCCGCCCGTCTGCGCATACGAAAGGCGCCTGAGCGTCGTGCGAATGCGCGCGAGCAGTTCCTCGACCGAAAACGGCTTGGTCAGATAGTCGTCGGCACCGGCATCGAGCGCGCGGATTTTGTCCGCATCCTCGCTGCGCGCCGAGACCACGATAATCGGCATGCCCGACCATGCGCGCACCGACTCCACCACCTTGACGCCGTCCATATCGGGCAGGCCCAGATCGAGCAGCACAATGCTCGGCGTCTGCGACGAGGCGGCGGCGATAGCGGCATGGGCGGTCTCCACAGCCATATGGCGCAAGCCGTGCGCCTCGAGCGCGGCAACAATAAGATTGCGGACGGCGGGGTCGTCCTCAACGACCAAGATGAGCGGTTTTACGGCAGAGTTCGGCACAGCGCTACTCCTTATCAAACGAAACGTCGGCGGCAGGAAGCTCAATCGTAAAGACCGAGCCGTGCGGGTCCGCCGCGGCAACCTCTATGCTACCGCCATGTGCCAACGCAATGGAACGGCAGAGCGAAAGACCCAGGCCAACGCTGCGGTGGCTGTCGGCCAGACCATGGTTGGCGGTATAGAACGACTCAAAGATCCGCTCGCGGTCCTCGGATGCGATGCCCGGACCATCGTCGGCCACCGAGCACGCCACGCGTCCATCGTCGACGTTAATCGAAATCATGATATGCGAGCCCGCGGGCGTATAGGTGATGGCGTTGTTCACCAGATTGACCACCAGCTGCACCATCAGGCGCGCATCGACGTTGACAAGCGCCGGCTCATCGCACGCCACCACCTTAAGGTCGTGCTCGCGCACGGCAGGGTTCACGTGGCGCAGCGCCTCCTCGACGATATCGTCCATGAGCTCGAGCGTGGTCGACAGGCGCATACCGCCACCCTCGAGCTTGGTGATGGCGAGCAGATTCTCGACGGTGGCGTTGAGCCACAGCGCATCCGAGCGAATGGATAGAAGCAGGCCGCGGCGCGTCTGGGCATCGAGCACGGCGGTGCCGGTCGAGCCCTGGTCGAGCAGCACGTCGGCATTACCCGAAATACTGGTAAGCGGTGTGCGCAGGTCGTGCGAGATGGAGCGCAGCAGGTTGGCGCGCAGCTGTTCGTTTTTGGCAAGCACCGCCGCCTCCTCGCGGGCCTCCATGGCGCGGGCGCGATCGAGCGCCAGCTCGCCTTCACTCACGATGGCATCGGCAAGTGTCCGCTCCTCATGCGTCAGCACGTCGGGCTCGGCAACGATAGCCAGCACGCCCACCACCGAGGCGGGGTCGCCCGAGCGCGCGAAGCCGTCGCCTGTGCGAACCGTCAGGTAGATGCCATAAAACGCCGAGCCGCCATAGGTGGCATCGAGCGGCGTTCCCACATAGGCGGACGCCGAGAGCCGCGGCGGCATCTGCGGCGCCAGTTCGTGCACCGGTGCGGCATCGCCCACGGCCGTGTATGTCGCACGCGGCAGCAGGTCATCGCCCTCGGCGTCGGCGCTGTACCACACGACCGGGCAGCCCGAAAGACGTGCCAGCTGCGTGGCCATGGCGTGAACGATCTGATGCTGATCGGCGCACCGCTGCAGCATGCGGTTGGTCTCGAGCACCATATGCGTGCGGCGGTCGCTGGCGGCAGCCTGTGCCAAGGCGCGGCGCAGGGCCAACGCAATCGAGCTCGACACAAGCGAGACCACGAACATGATGAAGAACATGCCGGGATAGACGCGGTCGATAAGCGACAGCGAGTAGCGCGGGTCGACAAACAAGAAGTTGTAGAGCGCCACGGCGGCAGCCGAGCTCAGCAAGCAATACAGGCGACTCCAGGTAAAGAATGCGCACAGCTGAACGGCGAACACATAGACGATCATGATGCTCGGCGCGAGACCCGGATGGTCGAGCAGCGCGCCCACAATCGTCGCCGCGACCAGCAGCCCCACCGATACGCAGGCGTCATACAGAGGAGTGCGGCGCGTCAGCGTTGTGCGCCGCCACCAAAAGCTATCGGCAATATCGCCGTCCGTACGGACGTCCATCAGCGTCCCGCCCCTCTCTCAAAACAAAAACCACCACAAAGGGGACAGGCACCTTTGTGGTGGTTTCCCTTGTGGTGGTTCCAAGTGTATAGCCTTTGCAACCGGCGGTCGCTAGACAAACAGCACGTGCGCGAGCAGGGCACACACGCACACCGCTCCAAATACCAGTGCCACGATCGAAATTACGCGATCGGCCATATCCATGTTGGCACGGTTCGTAAGGAACCGATCTTCGGCGGCGTCGGCGCGTGCCTCACGTACCAGCTCGGCAACCACCTCGCGGCCATCAAGCATCTTTGCATCCATGTTTGCCTCCCCGGTCTCAATCTTGTCCATCGAAAACCAACTCCGTGCAACCCGTCGGCGCCTACGGCCGCTCGTTGGGGGCCAGGCGCTGCATCTTGTTCACGGCCTTGAACTTGGTGAACAGCGGCACGTACTCAAAGCTCACGTTGGAGTTCTCCAGGCCGTACCAACGCGCGGGCGTGCCGGCGGCGCGGCGAATGATGTACTTGAGCGTGATGGCCGTACGCTCGCTGGGCTCCACATCGCTTTCGGGCGCCAGAAGCTTACGGATCAGGACGAACTTGAACGTGCCGATGTTACCCGGATCCTTGTAGACCGAGTAGTCATGCGTCTGCGGCGGCAGCTCGCCGGTGGCAGCCAGGTCCTGAACAACCTGACGCAGGTAGGCATTGACGCGCTGGTTGATCTTGTAGCCCAGGTACAGGTGCACGCGGAACACGTAGTCGGTGCCGAACGTCTCGACCGAATAGGCAAAGGTGTGCGGTTCGTCCATGGTCTCGACATTCACAAACCACCAGGCGCGGGCGCGCTTGGGATGCTTGTCCAAGATCGAATAGACGATATCGCGGTCGATGTAGTCGGTATGGGTGTCCTTGGTCAGGTACACGACGTTGTCACTCATGCGCTCGTAACGGTCGTCGTCGCGCAGGCGCTTGAGCTGCGGCAGGTAGCTGCGCAGCGGCAGCAGCGTAAACTGGCGCTGCTCGACCGCCGTGCCGTTGTACCAGCACACCATAATGCCCATGATGAGTGCAGCCATGAGGATGGTGAAATAGCCGCCGTGGAAGAACTTGGTGAGCGAGCTCACGAAGAAGAAGCCTTCGAGCAAAAGGAAGAAGGCCGCGAAGATCCACGGAGCAACCTTGAGCTTGCGCTCCTCGTGCAGGTAGAAGAAGAGCAGTAGCGTGGTGCACATCATAGTCAGCGTAATGGCAAGGCCGTAGGCGGCTTCCATATGCGCCGAGTTCTGGAACAGCAGCACCACGATGACGCAGCCGACAAGCATGACGTTGTTGACCATGGGGATGTAGAGCTGGCCCTTGGTCTCGGCAGGGTAGAAGACCTGCATGTGCGGCATGAGGTCCAGACGGCTGGCCTCGGACACCAGCGAAAACGCGCCGGTGATGAGCGCCTGCGAGGCAATGATGGCCGCGACGGTGGAAAGGCCGACGGCAAACGGGCGCAGGCCCGGGGCGAGCATCTGGTAGAACGGGTTGAGGTCGGCAATGCCCATGAGCTCGGGGTTGGCAGCGTTGTTCATAAGCCAAGCGCCCTGGCCCATATAGGAAAGCAGCAGGCAGCACTTAACGAACGGCCAGGTAGCGTAGATATTGCCGCGGCCGACGTGGCCCATGTCGGAGTAGAGCGCCTCGGCACCGGTGGTGGCGAGGAAGCAGCTGCCCAGAATCATGATGCCCGCGTGGTTGTTGGGGCTCAGCAAAAAGGCGATGCCGCGCAGCGGGTTGAGGCACAGCAGCACGGCGGGGTGCTGTAAGACAAAGAACAAACCCGTGCCGCCCAGGAATAGGAACCACAGCGTCATGATGGGGCCAAAGGCGTGACCGATCTTGGCCGTACCGATGCGCTGCACCAAGAAGAGCACGATGATGATGGCGAGCGTAATGGCAACGACGCGGCCCTGGTCATCGCCCAGCACGGCATGGACCGCCGGGATGGTGCGCAGGCCCTCGATGGCCGTGGTAACGGTAACGGCCGGCGTCAGGATGCCGTCGGCGAGCAACGCGGCGCCACCCAGCATGGCGGGGATGATAAGCCACTTGCCGCAGCGCTTGACCAGGCTGTACAGGGCAAAGATGCCGCCCTCACCATGGTTATCGGCGCGCAGCGAGATGAGCACATACTTGATGGTGGTCAGCAACGTGACCGTCCACACGACAAGGGAGAGCGCGCCGAGCACGAACTCCTCCGTGACGCTTCCGATGCCGCCGTTGCCGGCAACGAGCGCCTTGGTTACATACATAGGGCTGGTGCCGATATCGCCGTACACCACGCCCAGCGTGACGAGCATCGCCGAGATGCTCACAGGAATCGCAGCGTGCGAGGCTGCCTCCTTGGCCTTTTGTTCCATAAGCCGGTTTCCTCCCAACTTTAATGTTCGAAGGGATTATAGGTAATCGGCCCATGTTTTAATGCACTGTTTTCCCAGCTAGATAAAGATTTATACAGTCTTTAGGCTACCGCGGCGATATGAAGTGTGACAAAGGGACTATCCCCTTGTCACATTCGTCATTTTCCGAGCCAGTTTTTGAACCACCACTCCATGGAGCGGCTCATCTCGGCCATAAAGGGGCTCGTGTGCTTGCGGGTGTAGATATCCACGACGCGCTCCCCCACCTCGCGGGCGTGCGGGCGAAACATCGCATCCATCTCGGCCACCTGCGCATCCATAGTCGCGGCATCCGCACGGCAGTAGCGCTCCTCGTGCACCAGGTTCACCACGGGGTGCGCGATTGCCGGGCGCTCCTTACGGGGCGTGCCGATGATGAGCATCGACAGCGGCATGGTATAGGGCGGCAGATCGAGCAGCGCGGCAACTTCCTCGGCGTTCTCGACGATGTCGCCGATATAGCAGCTCCCCAGCCCCAGGGCCTCGGCGGCAACCACGGCGTTTTGCGCGGCGATCACGGCATCCTGAGCCGCGATGGCAAAGTCGCCCAGACCCGGCGCGCGGCGGGGCGCCTTGCCCGTACGCTCGACAAACTCGGGCTCAAAGCAGCCCACGTGCTCAAACAGATCGATCCACTTGGCATAGTCGACCACAAATATAAGTGCCCAGGGCGCCTTGGCGATCATGGGCTGGTGGTCGCACAGGTCGGCCAGGCGGTCGAGCGTTGCCCGCTCGCGGACGCTCACGATGGAATACATCATCATGGCGCCCGCCGACGGCGCGCGGCTCGCCGCATGCAAGATCGCCGCCCGCTGCTCGTCGGTCACCGCCACGGGACGGTCGTCGTCATCACGCGCGAAGGCACGCGTGGACGAGCGGTGTTCCAAGATGTCCAGCGCCGCGTTGCCCGTAGTCTCGACCGGATAGCCGCCCGCGTCCACGCCCACAGCTCCGCCGCAGTACTCGGTGCCCGTCATACAAACCTGCTCGCCCATAGCTCTATCCTCGCTAATTCTTTAAGAAGCCTTTACGTTTCCGTGTAATTCCCGTCCATTATCGCGCAGGCCGCCACTACATTGCGCCACACCGCCACACGTGCGCGTTAATATGGCTGGTTGTTGTGCGCAGCCACCAATTGCAGCGCATATCTTGGTAACAATCGGGTAAACCCCCGCTTTCGTAGGTTTTAGTTTGTGAGGAGTCTCAGCATGTTCGCTGCCGCCATCTCGCTCGTCGGTCTTGCGGCGACCGTCTACCTTGTCTTGCGCGAGGCCAAGGCCATTCGCGCTCAGTCGGGCACCGTTGCCAAAAGCGCTCTTGGGTGGAGCGTCGCCTTCGGCCTGTTCCAGCTCTTTTTGACCATTTGGGGCGCCATTGGCCTCGTCGCCCAAAACGAGCCGCTCGCCTTTGTGATGCTCATCCTGACCAACGCCATCCTCACCGGCTGCGCTTGGGCCAGCATCGCACGCGACCGCATCGCCCCGCGCGTCTTTGCGTTCGCCGCGCCCGACGCCCCCGCCCCCACCGGCAAGCTCGCCCGCCTGCGCGGCGCCTTTGTGGGCAAACCACTCGTCGCCGCCGTCCTGTGCCTGCTGCTCGCCGGCGTCTTTGCGCTGCTGGGCATGGAGGTCTCGTCCAACCACGACTTTACCTGGGTCTACCCCCTGTGCATCCTGCTCGAGTGGGCCATCATCACCGTGCTCATGGTCGGCCTGTTCTTCCTGTTCCAGCGCCACGGCGTAGCTCCCGCGGTCCTGGCCTTTGCCCTCTTTGTCCTGGGCATTGCCGAGTTCTTCGTCATCACGTTTAAATCCATGCCCATCCAGCCGGGCGACCTTTCGGCCATCTCCACCGCCGCCGCGGTCGCCGGCACCGGCTACACCTTCTCGATCTCACTGTTCTGCGTGCTGTCCATGGGCTTTACCGCCATCGCCATGCTGCTGTGTGAGTACGCCGGCCTGGTGGCACCGCACCGTCAGAAGGGCGCCGCCAACGCCAAGCGCATGCTGCTCACCAACCTGCTCGTCGCCGTACTGTGCCTGGGCGGCGTGACCGCGCATGTCACGCTCATCGACTACTACAACACCCTCGGCATCACCGTCTACACCTGGCGCCCGCTCGAGAGCTACTGGCGCGAGGGCTACCTGCCCGCCTTTATTAGTGCAGCGCAGTCCATCAAGCCGCCCAAACCCGCCGACTACTCCGTCGACGATGCCAAGGCCACGCTCAAAAAGTACGCCAAGGCCTACGACAAGTCCGACGCGGCCAAGAGCGACGAGCGCGCCGCCGCAAAGGAGCAGTTCGATAGCGAGAAGCCCACGGTCATCGCCATCATGAACGAGACCTTCTCGGATCTGTCGATCTACCAGAACATGCGCGCCGGCTACGAGGGCCCGCAGTACTTTAAGAGCCTGTCTAACTGCCTCAGCCGCGGCAAGCTCTACGTGAGCGCCTACGGCGGCGGTACCGCCAATACCGAGTTTGAGTTTATGACCGGCAACTCCATGGCCAACCTGGGCTCGGGCGTGTACCCCTACACCATCTACAACATGGAAACGACCGGTAATCTGGCAGAGCAGTTCAAATCGCTCGGCTATTCCACCACGGCCATGCACCCCAACCACGCGACCAACTGGAACCGCGAGAACGTGTACAAGGACTTTGGCTTTGACCAGTTCCTGTCCATCAACGATTTCCAGGGCGCCGATACCCTGCGCGGTATGGTGACCGACCAGGCGACCTACGACAAGATTCTTGAGCTGCTCGACCAGAACGCCGATCCGCAGTTTATCTTCGACGTGACCATGCAGAACCACTCGGGCTACGACACGGGCCTGCTGCCGGCCGACAAGCAAATGCACCTGAACATCGACACGACCGACCTGGACGCTAAGACCGTCGAGGACGGCACGCTCTCCGATGTCGACGAGTATGTCTCGTGCATCGAGCAGTCCGACCAGGCGCTTCGCTACTTCCTCAACGCCTTGAGCAAGCTCGACCGCAAGGTGGTCGTGGTGTTCTGGGGCGACCACCAGCCGTTCTTCCCGTCCAAGTTCAATGACAAGTGGTTTACCGGCGAGGACGACGCTACGCATCAGGAGCGTCTGTGGCAGACCGACTACATCATCTGGGCCAACTACGACGTTGCCGGCTGCGACCAGACGAGCGAGGTCGACGACCTGTCCACCAACTACCTGTCCACGCAGCTTATGCAGCTGATCGGCGCACCGCTGACCGACTACCAGAAAGCGCACATGACGCTGCGCGAGTCGCTGCCCGCCATCAACTCGGTCGGCTACGAGGACGCCAGCCTGCGCTGGGCGCTCTCCTCCAACGTCACCGGTGACGA
>URVZ01000032.1 GCA_900551365.1 uncultured Collinsella sp. | reverse complement strand
TCGCATAACGACTCGGAAAGGGGAATCTCGCAAAAGGGATTCCCCTTTTTCGTCTCGCCAGCCACGATTTGCGTCTTGACCGTTCATTTCCCAGCTTCCGCAGCGCCCTTAAAATCATACGGTTTACCTGCGTCGTTGGGACAATTGACGATGATTCATTGGGACGATTGACGGTAATCTGTGGTGACGATTTTCCCTTTTCCGCAGAAGCGCGAAGCAGGCAATAAAATATCGAAAATGAGGACCTATGGGTTCTTTCAACCCATAGGCTAAACCGCCATTCAGAGCTTGAACTTCGCTTTTTCTGGCACACAGACAAACGAGGCTTTCGTTCTGGTTATCGACGTCCCGGTGGCGACGCAAGGCTTTTTTAAGTGCAAACAGTATGGTATTGTGGTATAATCCTACTACATCAAAAAGACCGACGTACAAAAGGGGAAAGTAATACCGATGTTCGAGTATGAGCAGGAGACCTACGGCAGCAAGGGCCGTGAGAGGATCCGTGCGGCGGCGATGGCCCACACGGGAAAGAAGGGGAAGGTCCTTCTTCCTCCGACGCGCCGCCAGAAGGCTGAAGGTCTCGATAAGGTTGAGGTTGATGTCTGCTTTGAGTCGGCGAGCAGTAATTTTCTGGTCTGTTCGACGTTGCCGACGCGTAGGAACAAGCAGCATCGCATCACCGTGACGTATGCGCAGATCGCCAGTGGGGAAGTGGAAGTGAAATGGTAATCGATGAGACTGAGCTGGAGGGTCTGACCGAGGACCAGCGGGACGCCTACATTGCCCTGAAGGAGGGGCGTAACGTCTTCCTTTCCGGTAACGCCGGCACGGGCAAGAGCTATGTGCTCAACCGGTTCATCGATGACCTAGAGGCCCGTAGCGTTCCCTACACGGCGATGGCGCCGACGGGTATCGCGGCGCTCAACATGCACAATGGCTCGACCATCCACCGTACTCTTCAGGTGAGCGCCGGTGTATGCAACCCGTCCGAGAAGATTCGTCCCCGCAAGGTCCTGACGGTCGCGGAGGTCATCATCATCGATGAGATCTCGATGTGCCGCATCGACCTTTTCGATTACGTCATGCGCATGATCTCTGATGCCCAGGTCTCGTCCGGGCGAAAGCAGGTCGTGCTCGTCGGTGATTTCTTCCAGCTTCCCCCGGTCATCACGGAAGATGACCGTGCAATCCTCATGAAGCTGTACCCCGGCAATTTCGAGGGTTGGGCGTTTGAATCCGATTACTGGGATGGGTTCGACTTCGAGCCGCACATCCTGAAGAAGGTCGTGCGCCAGGACGATCCGGAGTACATCGGGAACCTGAATCTCGCGCGTAACGGCGACGAGTCATGCATCCCGTATTTCAACGAGCATTCCGTATCGGATCGCAAATACGCGCCCAAGGATGCCCTGTTCCTATGCTCGAACAACAGGCTTGCATCGAATATCAATACGGAGAGCGTGTCGGAGCTGAGCGGGAAGAAATACACCTATCAGGCCAGCGCGACGGGAAAGGTGAACAAGGGAGATCGCGCGGCCGACGATAAGATCACCCTATGCGCCGGTGCCCGCGTCATGTCTCTCGTCAACGATCCCGAGGGTAAATATGTCAACGGCTCGCAGGGCACGGTCGTGAAATGCACCAAGACAAGCGTGACGGTCGCCTTTGATGCCAATCCCGACGAGCCGGTGAAGATTGAGGCTCACACGTGGAAGATCCTCAAATCGGTTGTCGAGGAGTTCGTCGACCCGAAGGGCAAAACGAAAAACAAGGTGACTTCCGACACGGTAGGCGAGTTCACGCAGATCCCCCTCAAGCTTGCTTACGCCATCACCATCCATAAGTCCCAGGGTCTTACCTTCGATCGCTGCACCGTCCACACGAAAACCTTCGCCGCCGGGCAGCTCTACGTTGGTCTGTCCCGTTGCTCCAACATCGAGGGGCTTACCATCTTCCCGAAGATGGAGAAGAACCGACTCCATGCGAGTCGCGAAGTCATTGACTTCTATGCGCGTATGGAGAAGAAGGCGAGTGAGGGCACAGTCCAACTGGAGTGCCCACAGCGGTTCAGCGAGCAGGTCAAGGCCTACATCGCCGACCTTCTGGAGAAGGAGAAGGCTGCCGAGAAGCAGGCCGCATCCGTCAGCTCAGCTGCCGGGGAGGCTCTTCCATGGGAGCGCGAAGACGCACCCGGCAGGGACTATCAATCCACGTGGAATCAGTTTTAGGGAAAGGTATTTCAATGCAAATCGAGACTGTCGCAAAAGAGGGGTTCCTGCCCGTCCGTGTTCACCCGACGGACGCTGGCGCCGATCTACGCGCCGATATTCCGGAGCCGGTGACGCTCCAGCCGCGCGAATCGACCTTTTTCAATACCGGAATCGAGGTCGCCATTCCTGAGGGCTATTTCGGTGCGTTGGCGATCCGTTCCAGCCTTGCCTGCAAGCACGGTCTGATGCTTGCGAACTCGCTTGGAATTATCGATTCGTGCTATCGGGGTCCCGTAAAGGCGAAGTTGGTGAACATCGGAAGGCGCCCCTACACGATCAACCCCGGGGATCGTATTGCTCAATTGCTCATTATCCCATGCGTCCATGCAACGTTTATCCAAGTTGATGAACTTCCTGAAAGCGATCGCGGGACAGGCGGGTTCGGCAGTACGGGTGCCCAGTAGGCAAATGGTTGAAATGACGGGCTTCTTTCAAGGAGCCCGTTTTGCTTGGCGAGAGGTGGAGAGGTATATGGTGTTGGACCGAGCGCATACCGAGAAATCGGACAGCGGGGATAGCAAACGCCCGTTGCGCATGCTTTCGTACATCACTGCGGCAATGGTATCGATTTTCGTTGCGTGGTTTACGGGATATATCCGAACAAACGGGACGTTGGACACGGACGGCTGGTTCCTGTTGGCATCGGGACGTGAGATCGTGCACAACGGGATTCCCTTCGAGAACCCGTGGTCGCTGGATCCCGGGCAGGGCATTATTGTCCAGCAATGGCTGCACGATGTATGGCTTTATGGCTGGTATTCCCTTGCGGGCTATACCGGCGTCGCCACATCGGTGGTGGTTCCGCTGGCGATAGCGGCCATTGCCTATTATTTTTTAATTGAAAGGCTGACGAGAGGTTGCCGACACCAAGGGATTACCTGGTTGCTGTATGCGGTCGGTTTCTTTCAGATGTTTACCTACATCTCGATACGGCCTACCTTGTGGTCTGCCGGCTGCCTGTTCGTGACGTTGAATATCCTCTTTGCATGGCACGAGGACGGTAACGTTCGGGCACTTTGGCTTCTTCCGGCAGTCACCTTGCTTCAGGTGAATCTTCAGGCGGCGATGTGGCCCCTATGTTTGGCGGTGTGCCTGTCTTTCCTTTTACCGGAAATAGGGGAACTGCATATCAAGACGTTTAAGACCGACATGGTCGCCTGGTACACCTATCGGATTCCTCTATTGAGGGCGTGTCTCTTGATGTGCATCGCCTCACTTTTCAATCCATACGGATTCGGCGGGGCGATCTACACAGTGCTCTCTATGGGAGCCGCGTCCTACGGCAATGTCATTAGCGAGATGCGTCCATTTATCTCAAGCCCGGATGATTCCTATGCCATCGTCTGTACGCTTGTGTGTATCGTCATTCCCGTCATTATCGCAATTATTAAAAGAAAAGTTCCGAGTACCGGCGTGCTCGCATTTTGGATTGCGGCGGTGGTGATGGGCATTCTGAAAATCCGGTGCTTTTGGATTGCCTGGACGGTTTCGTTCGCCTTTTGCGCCTATCTATGTGGCATCGACAGAACCGGTATCCACCGCGAGGAAGAGGGTATTGTGATACGGCTGATGCCCGTCCTATTTATAGGAGTGCTGTTGGCGACCTCGGTTTTAAACGCCTCGAATGCGGCCTGTTCTTCGGATGGCACGACGGCGTCTGGGTGGTCGGCATTCGATCAGGAGACGGCACCGATTGTCGATGCGCTGAGGGATACGGATACACGGATTTTCTCCAGCGACGATACCTTGATGAATTATTTTGAGTGGGAGGGCATAAAGGTAAGCTACGATATGCGCCCTGAGATCTGGGCTAAGGCCATTGCCGGTGAGCGTACCCATGATGATTACAAGCGCTATGTCGATGTCGTGAAAGCAAAAAGTTTCAAGACGCTTGATGACGGATATTGGGATGTGGCTATCATTCGAAAGGATGAGCAGCGACTATTTGAAAAAGAAGTTATGGGAAGCGAGAAGATTGTAAGTAATTCCCGGTATTGCCTATACAGGCTGAAATGAGGTCTGGGTTTGATTGCATTATATGGTAGTACCGTGGTATGATTGATTTTGTAAATCATACATAATGCAAAAGGGAGGTAGGGAAATATGATCTGGTTTACTAGCGATACCCATTTCGGGCATGAGAACGTGCTGAAGTTCACCGACCGCCCGTGGGAGACGATTTGGCAGATGAACGACGCCATCGTCGACAACATCAACGGCAGGGTCGCCGCGGACGACGAACTCTACATCCTGGGGGATTTCTCATTCAAGATGACCGCCCAGGACGCCTACTGTCTGCGCAAGCGGATCGCCTGCAGGCGCATCCACCTCGTCCCGGGAAACCACGACAAGGACTGGACCCAGCCGGCGGTCGCGGGCGCCTTCACCGTGGAGCCGCCGATCTGCGTGCTCAAGATCGACGGGCAGAAGATCGTCCTGAGCCATTACCCCATGGCCGACTGGCAGGGCATGAGCCATGGATCGTGGCACCTTCACGGGCACATCCACAGCAGCGGTGGCGCGTACAACGAGTTCAACCGCAAGCAGGGCCTTCTGCGCTACGACGTCGGTTGCGATGCCAACGGGCACTCCCCGGTGAGCCTCGACGAGCTGAGGGAATGGTTCGCCGGAGTCGACGAGCCGTGCGGCCGGGTGAAATGGCCCTGGTGGGTCAACGAGACCGGCGACAGGCAGGTCGAGCGCGAGCTGGCGGCGTACAAGAGGGAAGAGGCGATCCGATGACGGTCTATGTGACGGGCGACATCCATAGTGGGCTCGACATGCAAAAGCTCCGCGACTGGGAGCTTGGGGATAGCCTTGGCAGCGGTGACTATCTGATCATCGCCGGCGACTTTGGCTTTCCGTGGGACTTCTCTGCCGAGGAATGCGCCGACATCGCTTGGCTGGAGTCGCGCCCCTACACGGTACTGTTCGTCGACGGCAACCACGAGCGCTTCGACCACTGGGGGGAGCGCCCCATGGAGCCGTGGCATGGCGGGCTGACGCAGCGCCTGTCGGGCACCTCGCCCATTCGGCGCCTGACGCGCGGCGAGGTCTTCGAGCTAGACGGCTCGACGGTCTTCACCATGGGCGGTGCCACGAGCGTGGACAGGGAATACCGCGTGCCGTATTCCAGCTGGTGGCCTCAGGAGCTCCCGGACGAGCGCGAATTCGATGCCGCGCGGGCAAGGCTCGACGAGGTCGGCTGGAAGGTCGACTGCGTCATCACCCATACCTGCTCGACGCGCATGCTCTCGCCGACGCTCTACCCGGACCCGGGCTGGGAACGCCCTGATGTGGACCGGCTGACCGGATTCCTCGACGAGCTCGAGGACCGCCTGGACTACAAGCGCTGGTATTACGGTCACTTCCACCGAGACGGCAACCCGGACGAACGGCACACGGTGCTGTACGACCGGATCGTGAGGCTCGGGGACAAACTCCTGCCGTGGGGTGCGTACTGATGGCTATCTATGTGACGGGCGATGTGCACGGCAGGGCCGAGTACGGGTCCAGCCGGTTTGCCTTCAAGTCTTGGCCGCTGGGCCGCACGCTGACGCGCGATGACGCGGCGATCGTGGCCGGCGACTTCGGCTTTGTCTGGGACGGCTCGAATGCTGAGAGGTATTGGCTCGACTGGTTCGAGTCGAAGCCCTGGACCACGTGTTTCGTAGACGGCAACCATGAGAACCACCGGATGCTGGCAGAACTGCCGGTGCGGGAGTGGAACGGCGGGCTCGTCCATGAGGCGCGACCGCACGTGCTGCACCTGATGCGTGGGGAGGTGTTCGACATCGGCGGGCTCACGGTCCTTGCCATGGGCGGTGCCGCGAGCAACGACAGACAGTGTCGCAGGGAGGGGAGGAGCTGATGGCCCGAGGAGATGCCGAGCGAGGAGGAGATGGAGCGCTGCCGCGCCTCGCTCGACCGCGTGGGCTGGAGGGTCGATTGCGTTGTGACTCACGAGGCCCCTGCCGACCTGGCAGAGAAGCTGTGCCGCGAGCGCGGACGCGAGTATCGAGACGACCTGCTGCAACGATTCCTGGGTGAACTCGACGAACGGCTCGACTACCGCGCTTGGTTCTTCGGGCACTACCACGGCGACAAATGGTGCGACGCCAAGCATCTCCTGATCTACCGAGACATCGTGCCGATTGAAGATGCCGCGCTCGGTTCTAGAAGCCCTCTAGAAGCGTTCTAGAGGGCTTCTAGAAATCAGCCGCCTGATAGGAGAAGCGCGGGGCTACTCGCCCTTCATCTGGGTCATGACCTCGACCTTAGCCTCAGCTACGGCCGCACGCTGCTCGGAGGCGGCGAGGCGGTCCTTGAGGGCGGCGACCTCGGCCATCAGGTCACGCTGGGCGAGGAGGGAGACGTTGAGATCGGCCTGAGCCTTGGCCGCGGCGTCGACCGCGCCCCTCATGCTTTCAATTCGATCGTCTTTTGCGGCTGATTCTGCCAAGAGCTGATTGTTCTCGGAATCGAGCTTCTTGAGCTGCGAGAGGTAATCGGCGACGGTGGCGTGGAGCTCATCGTTCTCAATCTCCAAGCTCGCAGTATCCAGCTCGAATTTCTCTTTGATGGCGGCGACCTGCTCGACGCAATTAGATTTGATGCTCTGAATCTGTTCCGTTGCACTTTTCTTGGCGGCGTCGGCGTCCTCGCGGGCAGCACGAGCCTCCATCGCGGCAGCTTCGGCAGCGCCCACGATGATGCGCTTGACCCGCTCGACCGCCTCATCGAGGACGGCCGATGCGTCGAGCGCAGCCTTCACGCCGGGAGTGGCGTTAGGGTGGTAGCCGCCGACCAAGCGGGCGACGGTATCGGCCTGCGAGAGGCCAAGGCTCGTGCTGATGTCCTTTATGGCGTCACGGGTCTCCGATGAGACATTCAGACTGGTCATTTTCTTTTCGGACTGGACTTGGTTTTCGGCCATGATGCGGCACTCCAATCAACAACGGGCATGGCTCCGCCACGCCGTACGGCTGGGAACAAATACGCGGCCGCTGTTGAGTTGTGTTCGTCCTGCGATCGGTGAGTTCTAAAAAGGCGTCTCAAGTCATGCGTTCACGCAGGGTTTCAGTTGGAGAAATACCGCACTCTTATATAGTAGCGCACTCGGATTTATCTTCTGACGCCCACTAACCCGCGCTCGCGGAGCACGCGGTACAGGGTCGATTTCGAGATACCTGTTGCGGCGCAGATGTCGGGAATTGGCGTCTCACGGGCGAGGTAGAGCTTCACGGCGGCGTCGGCCTTGACGTCCGCGATGCGCGGGCGGCCCCCGACGTTGCCACCGCGGCTCCGTTTGACGGCGATACCCTCGGCCTGGCGCTGCCTGATCAGGTCGCGCTCGAGCTCGGCGGTGCAGGCATGGGTGCCCAGCACGAAACGGCCGAATGCAGTATCGAGGTCAACGGGCTGCTTCAGTGATATGAGCTTCACTCCTAAGTTCCTGAACATCAGGTCATAGTTCAGCAGCTGCCTCGTCGATCTGGTCAGGCGCTCCCAGGACTCGACCACCACTTCATCGCCGCGCTTCATCTTTTTGAACAACTTTTTCTGTTGCGTGCGGTCGCCCTCGCGTGCGCCAGTCTCCTTGTCTTTGAAGATGCGCTCATAGGCCACGCCAGCGTTGACCAATGCCTCGATTTGCCTATCTAGCTTCTGATCCTTCGTGCTCACGCGAGCGTATCCGTATCTGGTCATTTTCAGCCTCCTGCCTTGTCTTTTGATTTTCTCATGGGAATGCAAGTGGAGGTTTTGACACTGGGTTTTGGCACTCGCTGTTCACGGCATCGAGGGTTCGGTTTTCGAGTGCCGCGCGGCATACGTTTTGGGACGAACGGCTAATGGAATATGTTGGGACGGATAGTATTCTACTACCAAATAGTAGTAGAATACTATCGTAAAGATTGGAGGCTCATGGTCCGGATACACCAGAGAGTTCACGAGCGGCACCCCGAGCTAGATGACGGTGATGTCGAGGCGGCGTGGGAGAGCTACTGCTTCGCAGCCGTCCGCATACCCGGTGAGCGCGAGATGCGGACGGGCTACGACCCGCAAGGCCGGTACATCGAGATGGTCGGTGTCCTCCTGGCCGACGGCGTGTGGCTCGTCTACCACGCCATGACGCCGCCGAGCAAGAAGACGCTGAGGGAGATCGAGAACGCGAGAAGGAGAGGTTACTGATGGAATATAGGCTTGCAAACGGATCCGTTATCACGGATGAGGACATCGAGCGCGAGTGCGCGGAATACGAATCCGGCTCCTGGGAGGGGAGCCTGGTGAACCTCCGAGTCGGCCGCCCCAGGCTTTCCGAGGTGGAGGCCAACGCAAACCTGTCTTTCAAGTGCCCGAAGACGGGCGCCGACCTCATCGAGAGGGCGGCCGCCGCGTGCGGGATGCGAAAGTCGGAGTTTCTGCGCTCGGCCGCGATCGAGAAGGCCGAGAGGATACTCAGGTCGGCATAGCCCCGGCGTGCCTTCCCGGAATCGGCGTTGCCGCAGGGAGTGAGCGGCCTGCGCCGCCGTTATGTTAGACATGTCGCTAACATAACGGCGGTTAAGTCGTGCCGCGGGTCGGGGCATCCGCACCACCACAGGTTCAATCGCCCCGTAAATCGAATCCCGTTAAGTCGTCTATCTGCGTGTTCATAAACACGCTATTGCCATTCCTTAGGTGAGAATCGTGTCCGCACGGGGCGATATATTAGGCACAACACCCGAGGGAAAGGAATAGCATGAGCGATTCAATGGAAGTCGTGCATCGGCTCGAGCGCGAGATGGCAGACCGAGCCTCCGCAGTTGAGAAGGTCGACATCTTTAAGGCTCAGTTCAATCAAGCCATCAAGGCCTTCATGGCCGCCGACGAGGCGGTCCGCAGCCTTAACGACCATGACAGCATCGTTGACACTCAGATCGCCAACGCCATCGACGAACATCTTCGCGCCATCGACAGGCTCTGCCGTTTCGGCATCGACGGTGGTTTCGGTAAGAAGCATCCGGTTAAGGAGTACTAGCCTTCCGCATGGCCATGGAAGTAAAGTAGAAGAGGGTCGAATCCGAAGCAGTTCCCGGACAATCGGCGTCCGGCCAGACACTTCGGTTCGACCCTTTCTTCCAGGATTCTGTAACAGCTGATTGAATTGCAACGCGCTAGGGCAGGACAGTTCAAAACTAGCGGGGCGTGTCGCCGCGCGAGTAGTCACCGCGATCGACGACGCGATCGTCCATCTGTCGCGACACGGCGCTACCGCCGTGCGCCTGGCCGGTGGCGCGGACGCGGTCGTCACCGGCATCGGGAACGGAGCCGGCATAGCGGTTGCGAATCTCCCTTGCGTAACCGCGGCGCGCAAGGAGCTCGTCGCGAACCGCGGGATCTTCGAGCTACTTCACTTCAAACCTTAAGAGCCTTCTCTCTGGCAGATCGGTCATCTTCATCGTATAAGTCCCAGGAAAAGCCTTCTCAAAACGGACGGTCTCGTAACCTTCGAAATAGTCGTTGGTGTTTCGCATCATGAATGGGACGAGCAACTCGTTCTCCGCCCCAACCTGTACAGCAAACGCAGCAGAACCGCCCAGAGCCGGCATTGCCTGCGTTATCAGATCGGTATTGACCACAAAGTCATAGTTTGGTGCAGACTCCGGCACCAAATGCCAGACATACGTCTTGATGCCGCCTTCGACATTGTCCTTATTCCTGACACGCATCTTTACGGCGATAACACACGTGATGTCGGCGTCCTTCAATTTCGTTTTCGTATCCACGATGCCATATTTTGAATAATTATCATGCGCACGCTTGAGATACTCGCGCGGCGTGAGCAGCTCTGCCCCGTCTATGCAAAACGAATACCCGTCAGTCGCCACATCCTTCGAACCCAGAAACGCCCCATCCATCGAGAGCCATTCGCCCTCCGCATAATATTTCTCAGGAATGACCGTCCGGTTCCCGTTAACGACGCTCACCCTCATGCCCGCAAGGCCGGTAGCAGCACAGCCGAAAAGAGCAAGCACCGCCCTTCTTGTCCACAGGGTTTTCTTCATCGCGCTCACGACCTTTCCCGAACGTTCACAACGGCACCGTCGCGCATGCAGTAAACCCGATCGGCCAGCTCCTCGAGCACCTCTCCGTCATGGCTGGACAGAATAACCTCGCGACCCGTTGAGGCCGCCATCGCCACAACGCGCTTGAGCATTTCCACGCCCGCTTCGTCGAGGGCATTTGTTGGCTCATCGAGAACAAGCAGTTTCGGCTTCTCCATAATTGCCGCAGCTATCCCCAGACGTTGCTTCATCCCAAGCGAGTATGCTCGGAACTTCTTTTTTTCGTCTGCATCGAGCCCCACGAGCCGCAGGGCAGAGCGAATGTCCTCGGGGGTAGCAACGCCCTTGATCTGAGCGATGAGCTCCAGATTGTCGTAGCCAGACAGATATCCCAAAAAGGAAGGCGCCTCGATCAACATCCCCAGACTCGGCGGGAACGAGATATCAACTCCGAGCCTTTGACCATCGATTGAGATCTCGCCTTCGGTGGGTTTAATCAATCCGCAGACCGCTCGCATGAGCATGGTCTTGCCCGAACCGTTTATCCCCTGAAGCCCGACCACGGTCCCAGGGGCAACCTCGATAGACACATTGCGCAGGACAACGTTTTTACCCATACGCTTCGATATGTCCCTAACGATTACGCTCATATCTTGTCCCCCTTTTCTATAAGGTCTGCCCTTCGAAACCACAGTCCGCCCAGCGATAGGCATAACGACATAATCGCAATTGATGACAAGACGCTCGAGCCCGCCGCGATTCCCTCTTTGACAATTCCGCCCCAGCGCAACAGCATCAAGGCGTTACCCAATAGCGCCCAATGTCGTGCATATGCCGAGCAGATCAGGTAGCTCATTAAAACCACAAACGAGACTGACGGCCCAAGCACAAACCCGACCGCTGCCTGCGCAAACGCAAGCGCCTCGAAAGCAAATAAGAGACCTATGAAAAACGGCAGCGCATCTGCCTCGGCAGCTTTGAGAAACCACGGCGCCAAATTAGCCAGCTGAAGCGACTCGCCATGAATGACCTCGCTGAACGAGGAGCTCACCACCAAGCTCCAAATCACAACAGAGCAAACCACCACGAGCAGTGAAAATGCCGTTACCGCCGCCACTGAGATAAAACGCGAGGCCCACCAAAGGGTTCTTGCCCGGCATCGAACAAGTGCTTGTAAACCAAGCCCGTGCAACGATTCGGTCGGATAATCGAGTGTTGTATAGAGAATAAGCAGAATGAGGAATAGCCACCCTAACGGAGGCACAAACATGACCCCGGGCCTAGGCTCAAACGGAGCAGATCCGGCAAACACGAGCGCAAGATTATCCGCAAACCCCAAGGTATCCGTCCTGACCCCATACACAGAAGACAATCCGTAGGCGTACACCAAGTTTGCAACGGTCACTGCCGCAACCGCAATAAAAGCAATGATGTTCTTCTTCAAAACGGTCCTCAGGTCCGCGGCGACCAGCCTAAACAGCATCAGACCACCTCGCGTCTTTTTAAGAATCTCGCGGAAACCAAAGAAAAGACGAACAGCAAGATGATTTCCGCAACCCCCGCTCGGATGTCGGGCCAGTTATTTAGTGATTCCGACCTGATGCTGTTAAGAATGTTGCAGTTAAAGCCGACGCATGAAAGGACGCTAAAAATCCAGTCGTTAACAAAGTGCCATGCAACCATAATCAGATATGGAACGACCATCGCCTTGATTCTGCTGCGGAACACAACCGACAGACCGGTCACGGCCATGGATAGAACCCCCAGCGCCACCGCATCGAACAGCGTATAAACCAGCACGTATAACAGAGGCCGGGAATAAAACAGGCCAGAAAAATAGCTATGCAGATAGAGCCCGACGTAAGTCGATTCGTCGACTCGGGGGAGATACGCGGGAAACAGTATGGAGACAATCAGAAAGTTCACGAGTAGCGGAATAGCCGTGACCGCAAACGCAGAGAGGAAAGCAGACAGCATCTTCACGTTCACGTATGCATTTCTAGAAACACGCGTGCAGATCTGTGCCTCGTAACCGCTCAAACGCTCGGACAGGCATGACCACGACCCGGCCAACATGGCAAGCAACGGCAGCGCATAGAAAAACACCGACGCTAACAACGGCGCATTCGCGCTCACAACAATCCAGTTACCAAAGCTACTTACACGCGTTTGGCCGGAGTATGTCTGAGACTGCAGACCAATGCCGTAGCCAAAAGATAACAGCTGTTTGCGTTCAGTCTCGAGCGTCCACCACGCCTCGACGGCAGCTGCCATCGAAATTACAATCGCCAAAGTAAGAGCCAACGCAAATATTGGGTTTCCAGATATCTTGGACAACTCGTGCCGAATTAGATTTTTATTCAACCGACATCACCCTTCCATTGGCCGGACCGAGCAGCAGCGCTCGGCCCGGCCCTAATCACAACAAGAAGCTGCGGATTGGCTAGGAGGGAAGTTTGTTAAAATGGCCTAAGCAATCGGGGCTCCACTTTCCATAGACCGTGCCGTATCCGGACTCGGCCCAGGCAGTCAGACGAGCATGGCTGCGCCCATTCTCGCGAACGAGGTTATACATCTCCCATTCGCCCGCGTGGTTGGCGCGATACACGCCTTGCGTGCAATTCATAGTGCCCGTTCCTCTATTGTCATAGGCGCCGTCCACGTACAAACGTAACGGCCTTCCTGAATAGCCTTGGATCAAAGTGTAAACTGAAGATGAATCTTCTTTCTGGCGATAGCCAGTTGCGCTCGTGCCAGAACATTGAAAAGCGAAATATCTATCTTCGTTGTTCTTGCATGTGGCAATTCCGGCATCCGCGCTCTGCGAAATGCTAGAAACCTGGGAAGTGTCAAACTCATCTTGAGCAAATGATGCGGCAGGTGCGCCCATCGACAAACCCGCAACAATCGCCAACCCGACTCCGAGTCGAGCAACAGCGCTCCTTGGCTTAATCATGGCTTTCTCCAATCAAAAGCGGTCAATAATGCGTCGACGCACGGCAACTTTTGCATGAATAGAGAAAGATGTCTGTAAACACCCGCTATTGAGTTGATTGCTCAGGCGTTTACACGTTATCTACCTGCGATAACAATGAAACAAGTTCCGCTTTATTCTTGATCCTCAACTGGCGGTAAGATGCAGACCGCAGTGCTTGCACCGTAGATGCAGCGTAACCGACATCCTCCGCAATAGCCTTTGTCGTTGCGCCCTCTGCCGTCATCAGCAAGATTTGCGACTGAACATTAGAAAGGGAGCGAGACATAAGCAGGGCCAGCTGGCGCACGCGGGCTGTTTCGGTGGACCCGTTCGCGCGGTACTCCAAGACGGCTTTCTCGTCCTCAACCGAGCGGGCGAGCGCGATGTGCGTGACGAATATGGGCACAGACCAGCAGACGATCACCGTTGCCACGACGACATTGACAGCCGAACTATGCCCCAACAACGACGCGAGGAACAACGGCTTGAAAACCGTCAGATCCTGCACCATGTTGAGCAAGACAACCCAAACGGGAGCCATCGCCCCAAAGCAGAGCATCCATACCCCAAGCATTTTGCGCTGCGGACAGCTTCGCAGCACTATATACGTGAGCAGCATCCCCGTCAGTACCGCAAGTCCATGAATTCGCCCCCTAGTTGCTGCATAGATTAAAGCATCCACACCTATCACAACCAATGGCGCGATAGCCCGAGTATGGGCATGAACCTTAAACGGGCGCAGCTTAACAGCGAGCGAAGCCATAGACGCTATGCCGCAAACCAGGACCGGTGCAGCCATCAACGGATCGCGTATGCACCTCCATGCCGCGATATAAACAAAAGCCCATTCCACGGCAGACAGTATCGCCCACACGCACGGGCTTCCAAGCCCAATCGCCCCATCCGCTCTATCCAGATCAGCTTCACGATTCGGTTTTCCACCCGTGTAGCGTAGCGACAGAAACAGTCCGAGACCCAATGCATAGCTTGCAAGAGAAAAGGCGACAGCCCACGAAACACCGGACCCCCAATCGCTATCCGCCATTACCAAGGGACCCGCCGCAAGGAGGATGAAAAATGATGTGAGCAGGTATCGAAACAGCCGGCGCGTTCGAGCTGATGCCAACATATCGTCAGCATGCCGCTGCAGCGGCTCAGGCCCTACAGCATCACCCTCACCTGCAAACAACGCCACGAGCTCGCGTGAGCCCGCAACCGACGCCTTCCCGTATGCTCGGTGAAGCGTTGTTCGCACCGTCGATGGCTTCGTACCCGTCTCCCTGGCAATTTCCGCCGGCGTTTTCCCTTTGAGCAGCAGTCGAACAAACTGCTCTTCTCGAGGCGACAGGGCAGGGGAAAACACTCCCGCATCGAATGGGTCGGACGCGCAGGCAATATCCGGATTGTTGTCCCGTTCCCCCCTTAGCAACGTGCACACGAAGGCAACAGCAATAGCGGACCCCATCGCAAGCAATACAATGATCGCGGCATCGCTTGCGAAGTATGCCGCCTCGACAGCCGGAACAAGACCAATGGGGACTGCCACGAGCACAGAACGGGCAAACACGTCGCTCTGTCCCCGACCAAAGGCGCGGAGACAGCAAAGCGGCGGGGCCACAGCCAACACGAGATAGACCAGAGGAATTAAAAGCACTAAGCCAATTGATACGGCCGTTACAGGGGACATCCCCCATGGCTCGGGAACGACTCTCCATGAAACTCGACAGCAAAACAGCAGGCAAGACAGGACAACTATTGTTTCTGCAAAAAGCGCGCTCTGCGATCGGCGGGTCCCCCTTTCGCCGTCCCGCGCCGCCCCCCGTATCAAAGGAGAGCCCGCCGTATCCCAAATTACATATGAGAGGAGCAACGACCCAGTGAAGCACAAGGCACACGAAACACCATGCAACAACCAGATTGGTGCAAACGCGATTGGAATAGAATCTCCGCGAGCATAGAAGGCCAAGTCGACCCATTCGGGAACCACCGCAATAGCAGCAAGGAAAACACCGAAGACGCCAAGGCGACCCGGCCGTCTTATTTCTCTCCCCTTGCGGAGCGCAACACCGTGACCAAACGCCGCGAGGCATGCGCCAAGGATAACGAGCCAGGTCATTGCACCTGATGCCAAGCCGATTGAAGATGAAAACCGGTGATAAGGGGTAACCGCCATTACGATAAGCACAATGGCGCAGGCAGATGTGGCAGAACGGCGGGAAAAGAGCATATGGCCTCCATAGCATGTCATTATATCGCTCGATCCACTCATCTATCTCCATGCCCACACCGGCCAACATCAACGGTCAACGCATACTCCAATCCGAACCAGATCACGGGCCAATTTTCCGCAGCCCCCGCCCCAAAGCGGGATACGGTTTCCTTTTGAGCGCCGGTTCGGATAATGCATCCCGTTTTAGGCCGAAAACTGGGACGCGCGGGCAGGAGCTATGCAAAGATAGCGGCCGTTGGCCTTGCGATCGGTCTTGCAATGGCGCTGTGCGCATCATTCGCGAAGTATAGGTCCGAGTTAAAGATTTCTGTTGTCTGGTTCATCTGCCAAATAATCGCTTGGAATATAGTCGACGTGATAACGCTTCTCTAATTTCTCGATGAACCGGTCGACCTTTCGAGCATTTTGATAAACCTTTTCAAGCGTTCGGAAAACAGCTTTCTCGTTGTACGCGGGAAGCCCTTGGGCGTTCACAAAATACATCAGCTGATTGAGGTTTGTTCCTTCCTTCAATAACTCATGATGGAGTTTTTCAACTTCCGCGATGTCAAAATTGAATGATTCGATCTTTCCGTAAATTGCGCTGCGGCGAACCAGTTCGCTTGCAGAAATGCCGAGCGCCGCTGCACGCTGCTCAATTGCCTTTTTTTCTGGAGCAGTGAGCATTACTTGGAACGGAATACTCCTTTTTTCAGAAATCGGCTCGCCACGTTCATCGGTTTTACGCGATGCCTGTGCTCTCCCGTAATCCTCCTGTTGCTTATGGAGGGCCTTTTTCTTCCGATCAAGAACTTGCATTTCGTCATCGAGATCATCAAGTGAGATTTCCCGATGAATCAGTACGGATCGAATCAACTCAGCTTCCGTACAACCAGCTTGTTCGCAAAGTTGTTGATAGATCTCTTTCTCTTCAGGAGAAACGCGAGCCTTTACGAATTCATTTCGTGCCATTTTTCTACTTTCTCCGGAGTGGCCTCCGGAAAAGTAAGCAAGAAACTGAGGATTGGCATCCGTCACCTCTTGCTATGGTTGCTTAATTTTTAGAAAGAGTGAAACCAACCCGCAAAAAGCGTGCTGCGTTCACTCTTTCCCTTTTCTCCGTGACAGGAGAAAAGCAAGATTCGTAAATCATGATAACAGGGACTACGGGCCCGGTTATCATGATTTATGTACATCTTGCAATCTCCGGAACGGGGATTGGGCGAAACGCAGTGTAGACGCGGAATGAGAGGCCTCATTCCAAGCGAGAGGCCTCGCGGCGTTGTAACTGCGTGAAGACCGTGAGCGAAAGTGAATTTTTAACGCGAAGGATGCTGAGTGTTAGAGATTCGCTGTAGCGAGAGCGGAGCGGGTTTGCGGCGCCCGTGACGCAAACATTCGACTTTATCGAATCGTTTTTCGATACGCTTGCGAAAAAGTTGAGGCAGCTTTCGACATTTCAATGACGCGGAGAGTCTTTAGTGAGACTCGTAGCGTTGTTGGATTGTCGAAAGGTACCGCGAATCGCATTACGGTTCGAATGGCGAGTCGATTTTCATGCGGCGGTCAAGCCGCCTATGATCGCGACCAGAGGTCGCTATCAATTTTCAAAACTCACGTTTTGTTTAGACGCGATTTGAGATGCGAAACGAAAACCGAAACGCCCGCGCGAGTCGTTTGACTTTTGCGCAGGCGTTTCGAATCAAATGAAAATCAATACGATGAGTTTTTGAGTTTCACGCTTCATAACAGATTTAAAAGCTACGGCGTCAATTCCAACTGCCATCAATCAACCGATGCAGTCGCAGTCGACTTACCGACCCAGGTCCAAGGGCGGAGCCCTGGCAAGAGCCAACGGCTGCGAACTTGTGGCTACATTTACGATGGAGGTACAAGTTCGCGTCTCTTGCGAGATTTTTCATCTCACAGCACATTTCACGGCAAACCATCGCCGCGCTTAGATCGCCTCGGTGTCCGGTGGCTGTCCGGTAGCGAACCTTTTACCGAGACGCACCGGAGACATCGCGTAACTGTGTCATGCCGCAACAATGTAAAAGTGTGACTGCCGAACTGTGTAATAACGCAATAACGTAACAACGTTATTGCGTCACTTTTTAACGCCGCCAAGGGCGCCGGGTTTTTAGGGCAGAGCCCTAGTGCGCCGCCGGGCTTTGTACGGCGGCGCACGACACTTGCGGAAAATTTTCAGGCGCGATTAGTTCAATGTTCAATTGTTCTGCTATTCCACAGTCACGTTGTTCTGTTATTTCGATTTGCCGTAATCGCGTTATCGCACAGCTACGCTACTACGTAGTTACGTTATGACACAGTTGCGTTGTGTCATAGTTCGGTTCCGCAAGAGTCGTACGCCGCCGTACAAAACTGCGTTTTGCCCGGCGGCGTACGATTTAGGGCTCTGCCCTAAAACCCGGCACACGGCAAAACGAAATAACAGAACTATGTAATAACGACATTACGTAAATACGGCATTGCTGAAAAAATGAATACCGTTGACACTCCCCGTAGTTGAAACCAGGGGTTTTACGACGGTTTTGATAATCTATGTGGTCAATATGATGCCGTTGAACCAGCGTATCGATACCGCCCAGCCATTCGCCTCGCCCCCATCGCACGCATCTTCATTC
>URVZ01000031.1 GCA_900551365.1 uncultured Collinsella sp. | reverse complement strand
CGAGGGGCGGACGCCGCCGAAGCGGCGCCCTGTTGCTTTGCATCGTCGAACTGAATGAACGAGGAATTTGGTTGCTTGGGGTCAGCGTCCTTGGATTTATTGGACACAGCCCTCACCTACCGACGTTTGGTGAACACGAACACGCCGACGATGGCGAGACCGATGACGCCGGCGGCAACGCCAACAATGGCGAGCGGGTTGGCGCCAGTCTCCTGCTCGGAAGCACTAGAGGGCTTCTTAGCAGTGGTCGTAGAAGCAGCACCCGTATCGGACTTGGAATCGAACTTCTTGTCGGACTTGCTGTCCTTCTTGTCAGACTTCTTGTCAGACTTCTTGTCAGACTTCTTCTCGTCCTTCTTATCGGACTTATCGGAGTCCTTCTTGTTGGGCTTGTTGTCCTTGGTCTCGGTCTTGGTCGACACCGTCGTCTTGGTCATCGGCTTATGACCCGGAGCGACAGTGCCGCCAGCCTGCTGGCCCTTCGTGCCGGAGCCGGAACCCGTGCCCGTGCCAGCGCCAGCACCAGCACCGGAACCGTTGCCAGCGCCGCCATTGCCGCCATTGGAGCCAGAACCGCCATTGCCGCCAGGGTTGCTGGCATTCTTGGTCCACTTGGCATACAGCGTCAGGTCGGCCGCCACCGGCGTACTAAAGACATACGCCTGCGTGCACGCCTCATCGGTATACCAACCGCCGAAGGTATAACCCTCACGAGTCGGATCGGCAGGCTTGGTCAGCTTGCCATCGGCCGTAGTCTGGAAATCGACCTTGGAGCCCTCACCAGTCTCAAACGAGACCTTAATGCCACCGTTCAGCTTGAACAGCGTGCCGGAATCGTTGATGTAGTAAAGGTTGCCCTTGGCATCGCATGCAATTGGCGAGTCGCAGTAGTTGTTGTGCCCCGTTGCGTTATACACGCTCGAAGCCTGCGCATCGCTCATCTTGTAGCGATACACACCGCCACCCGAGGTGTAGTTAACATAATCGGAGGTCGCACCGTAGTTGACGGTGAAATAAATGTACGTGCCATCTGCCTGGGCACTCACGAGCGGAGCACCCTTAATACCGCCAGCAGGAAGCGAGACGCCGTCGGCAGAGGAAACCAACGTCGTAGCAAAGTCGTTGGCAAGATCGACAATCGCCAGCGCCGATCCGCCAGAAATCTCGCCACCGACAATCAGCTTGTTGCCATACAGCGTGGGCATGCAGGCACATCCCGTAAGCCCCAGATCGACAACGCGCTCTTCGGAAATGTGCGAAGAGGCCTTTGCCTTTGCGCCAGACAGCGCCAGCACGTGAAGCTTGCCGTCACGCGAAATTACATAGGCATGTTTGCCATCTTTGGACAGCACGCAGGTGGAGTTGACAAGGGCCCCGAGCGAAACGCTTCCGAGCACATCGCCCGTCGACTTGCTGAGCATCTCCACAGTACCAGCGCTCGTGGGAACCAGAACAAAACCGTCGCCCACCGTGGCGCCCGTCCAGTAATAACCCTCGTCGGCGTTGACGTGCTGCCAAGAAACAGCGCCGGTCAGGATATTGATGCGCGTCAGATGGCCGTTGTTGTAAGTGTTCGTTCCGTAATCGACATCAACGGTGCCAACATAGAGATAGTTACCATCAACCGTCAGCTGAGAATTTGACTGAGCAGTTTTGCTCACGGAGTCGGTAATCCAAACCGTCGTAAGCGTATCGGCTGTCAGCGCTTGGACCGCACCGCCATCGAGCGGAACGATGACCAAGCCGTTCGCATAGACCGGACGCGTAGTGTAACCAGTCGAAGTTTTAAGGTTCGACTCGGCAAGAACCTTGCCCGACACGGCATCGATCTTCAGCAATCGCTTGTTGACGGCGAGATACACATTACCGTTCACGACGATAGGCTCGCTCGCGTTGGGATACGTTGCACCCGAGTACGCCTTCCAATCGAACGTCCACGAGCTTGCCAAGGCGCCCGTAGGCGTGGAAACGTTCTCGACCGCCGCATTGGAATTGCCACTCCAGTCGGCTTTCCAATCGGTCGGGCGCGAAGCACTCGGATCGACTACAACCTCATCGGGATTAGGAACGGTGTCGCCAGGAGCGTAAGCCCAGACGATTTTGTCACCCGACTTGAGCACGTAGTCGCTATCGAGCTGAGGTCCGGGAACACCATTAACAAAGAAAGACCAAGCGCCGGACAGCTCGGTGCCATCAAGCGGGGAAACAAGGCTATGGACACCCCAATAGCCAAATTGGTCATACATCTTGGACTCGACACCAATGGCGTCAAAGTAGGCGGCAGAAGCGTCCTTAATCGTCGTGCCCTCGACAAACACCTGAGTCGAAGGATCGGTCCAACGTTGCGCCTTCTCGTCCTTCTTGCCAATGATCTCCATCGAAACGGAAACCTGGCCGGGCATGGTCCCATCAAAGCCATAAACCCAGGCAACCTTGTCGCCGGCCTTGAGCGTGTAGGCACCCGCGCCAACATCAGCCGGCTTACCATTGACAAAGAATTGCCAGTATTTCCAAGTATTTTCGCTAACCTTCTCGCTCGAAAGCGTTACGTTCTTTTCGAACGGCGAGGTCAGCGAGTTGAGATACCAGCCGTACGCACCCTTCCCCGTATCGGCGGCGATGCCGGCCTTTTTAAAGATCTGCTCGGAAAGATCCGCAGCGGTTGCGCCCTCGTCCACCAGAGCAATCGTAGGCTGTGCCCACGTCTGCTGAGCGCCCGAAGCATCCTGGCCGATAACGGTGCAGCTTACAGAAAGCTGATCGACGGGCGCGGGGTCGCCGTACTTCGAGTAGCACCAGATGACGGAGTCGCCGTCCTTGAGCGTGTAGCCGCCCGCGCCGACCGCGGAGGCGCTGCCGTTGACGAACAGCTGCCAGTACGCGCCGGTCGCCGGGTCGTAGGCGAGCGTGCGGCCGGAGTCGAAGGGCGACGTGATCGAGTTGAGCGCCCAGCCCCAGGAGCCGTTCGGGTCATAGTCGGCCTTGAGGCCGGCCTGCTTGAAGAGCTGCTCGGAGAGGTCGGCCGCGGTCGAGCCCTCCTTCAGCGCGATCTGCTGCGCGGCGGCCCAGGTCTGCTGGGCGCCCCCCGCGTCGGTGCCGATGACGGAGCACGTGGCAGAGACCTCTTGGCTTGCGGCTTCGGCAGTCTGAGACTTAGCCTCATCGGAAGTGCTAGTAGCGCTTTTGCTGTTCTGCTCGGATGAATCCGAAGAAACAGCAGGGGCTTCGGCCGCGGCAGAACTCTCCGCTGCTACGCCGTTGCCATCTGCGGCATTCGTCGCAGCGCTATCGGATGCCGTGTCATTGTTGGCAGTCGCACCGCTCGCGTTGGAGCCGGTCTCAGAGGCTCCATCCGCAGTCCCCGCGTTTTCGTCCTGCGCCGCGGCCTGGGCCGCAGCCTCGGCAATGCCCTCAGCACCGTCGGCCCACAGCTGGGCAGGTGTGGTGCCAAAGGCCATCGCGAAGGCCAGGAATGCCACCAGGCCGCGCTTGGCTACGCCGCGTGCAATCGCGCCACGGCGATGCAGCGAGGCGCGCTCGCGCTCGTCCTCAAACATATCCATTTGTCCCCCATTGTCTGCACTTGGAGCGTTGCCTTGAAGCTGCCCCACGTCATCGCGCATGTTGCGCTCGAGTTCCCCCATCGGGGTCCTCCTTCCCTCCAGAGCCCTATGCACACCGGCGGCATACGCCGCAGCCGCATGCAAGATGGGAGGCGATCCGACTTAACCTTAACGGCTCAGGCGCGCCGTCCGATCTGCGACGCGAACATCCCGAGCCAAGAGGAATTACGGTTACTGGTACAGCCGGGGACTTGCACCCCGATTCTCCCAAACGCGCAGGAAAACCGCGCATTCGTGCGTCTCCGCACCACCATCTAGGCCATCGATTAAAACCGTCAATATGCTATCACGCAAAAGGGCCTCGCACGCAGGCGAAGCCCAAGGTAAAAGCTATTGTTTGCGAAAGGAAAATGCGGTGACGGTCGCAGCCTCTAGTGCTTGCCGCCGTGGCTGTTGAGCCAGATATTGCGGCCCAGCATAAGCGCCAGCACCAGCGCGCTCACGTAGCCCATAAAGCCAATGACCGGGATACCAAACACAACCGGCTCGATGCGCGCGTAGTACACCACCGACGAACCGATAAACAGACCGGCAATCACAATTGCCATCGACATACGGTCGATAATTCCGCCCAGCTGTCGCAGCGCCTTATCGCTGCTCATGATCTGCGTGTTCACCTTAAGCTGACCGCGCGTGAGCATACGCGAAGCCAAGCCCAGATACTCGGCCGCCTCGAGCGAGCCTTTTGCCGCGCGATAGCTGCTCGCGGCAAAGTCGCGGCTCATCTCGCGCATGCGGGCATAGGTGCTCTTCTCGTTTTTGATATGAGCCTGAATGATCTGGATCATGTTGACGTTGGGCATGTACTCGGTCAGCAAACCCTCGAGCGTCACCATGCCGCGGGCGAACATCGTCACCACGCTCGGCAGCTCAACATCATTCTTACGCGCGAGGTTTAGCAGCGAGGTCAAAAACTCGCCGATATCCAAGTCTTTAAGGTCAAGGCCCGCAAAGTCAGCCACGATAAAGTCCAAGTCGGACAAAAAGGCCGAATGGTCGAGCTCGGCAGAGTCGCCGCGCGTCACGGCAAAGCGCATGAGCGAATCCTTGAGCTTGGGCACGTCACCCTCGGCCACGGCGAAAATCATGTCCTTGACGATACCGCGATCGTGACTCGACATGCGTCCGACCATGCCCAAGTCGATAAAGTAGACGATGCCGTCCTTGAGGATGATGTTTCCCGCATGCGGGTCGGCATGGAAAAAGCCGTCATCGAGCACCTGCGTCGAGTAGTCCTCGACAATCGCGGCACCGATCTTTTCCAAGTCATAGCCCTCGGCCACCAAGCGTTCAGGATCGGCGATCGAAATGCCGTCGACGTAATCCATAACCACCACGTGCTCGGTGCACAGGTCCAGATAGGATTTAGGGCACGTCACGCCATGAACGCTCTTATGGAACTCGTAGAAGTCGTTGAGGTTTTTGGCCTCGGCCAAAAAGTTGGTCTCCTCGCGAAACGAGGTCCACAACTCCTCGACTACGCCGTGCAGGTCAACGAATTGATCGGTGTTGACGAACTTGGAAACGATACGCACCACCGAGCGGATGATATCGATGTCCTGCGCCATAACCTGCTGCGCACCGGGGCGCTGCACCTTGACGGCCACATCCTCGCCCGTCACCAGACGAGCGCGGTGCACCTGCGCGAGCGATGCGCTACCAAGCGGATTGGGATCGATCGCATCGAACATCTCCCCCAGGCGCAGGCCGTATTCTTCCTCCAGACAGCGAAGCACTACCTCGTACGGCACCGGCTCCACGTCGGAGCGCAGACGACGCAGCTCGTCGCAAAAGCGCTGCGGCAGAATCTCGGACCGGTTGGCCAAAATCTGCCCCATCTTGACGAACATGGGGCCGAGCTCCTCGAGCAGGCGGCGCAAACGAACCGGCGTGAGGTTATCCCACACGCGGTACTTTTTGACCAGGCGAACAATCTGCCCGATGCGTTCGCGACGACCCGCCGGCGTGAGCTGGTATTCCTCGTCCGGCGCCATCGCGTCGGGCTCCTCGGGGACCATATCGACAGCGCGCGGCTTCTTGCGAGCGCCCGAGACGACGGCATCGACCTCATCGACAACCGCCGCCTCGTCACCCAAGGGATCTAGATTGTTGTAATCGGTGGTGGAATCTGCCATCTGCGCTGCTACTCGGCCTCTTCGGTATCCTTCGCATCGTCGGGCTCAACGGACTCGACGGGCACCGAGGTCACGTTGTCCTCGACCGAATCGACGATGTCGCGCACATGGGCCAGGAAGGCCGTGCGCTCGGGGGCGGTCATAACGCGGACGCGGGCAAGGATGAGCTCGTCGAGCACGCGCTGGGCCGCGGTCTCGCCCTGCATGCCCAAGCGCTCGGTCAGATCGGAGATGGTACCGCCGGCCTGTTCGAACATGTCGGACACACTGCGGGCGATACCGGGGGCGCCTACGTCCTTGCGCACCTGCTCGCCCTTGGTGTTAAGGTCGTCGAGAACCTTCTTGCTGCCCTCGACGGCAACGGCGGCGGCGCCGAAGCCCACGTTGATGGCGCCGTTAACAAGCTGATCGAGTTTCATAACCATGGTTGTCTCCAATCACAAACAACTGCATTGGCGTTCTTGTACCCAAGATCGAGCGAAAGCGACAAAGCGTTTAAGCGCTATTCGATCGACGGGAAATCCCTATCTCACGTTGTCGTTCATCGCGAAAGAGTTCTTCATGGCGCAGCTCGTGGTGTAGAGCACCTTGCCCAACAGGGCATCGGTCTCCACGCGCACGAGCTCGGCAAACTCCTCGTTGGCGCGTGCAAGCTCGGCAGGCACCTCGGCCTCGGGCAGAACGGCTACGGCAGCGTCGACGTCATGAATCTGCTTGTGGCCCATGCCGCCGACCTTCTCCTGATAATCCTCGACTGCGCGGCCGCACTCATGGAAGCGGACGTCGGCCAGCGCGCCGATCAGGCGGTTGGCCCAGTAGAAGTTTTCGGACGTCACGCGAGCCTGCGTGTCGGCAAAGTACTCGGGCATGGTCTCGACGTTGGCGTACAGCGGAACCAGCGCGTTAAACGAGTTGGAGCCAAAGGCCATCCACTGCACGGCGCGGTAGGCCGGATGCGCATAGGGGCGCAGCTGCAGCACAGCGAGCTGGCTGTTGCGGTTGATGCCGATGGGGCGATAGGCGCCACGCGTGGCGGGCGTGCCCTTGCTGCCGTAGCAGTCGTACTCCGTGCCCTGGTAGTGGCTCGAGAGTACGTACTTGATGTCCTCGATGGTCACCTTGCGCTCGGGCACGCGGCTCCAGGGAATATCGTCGCTCTCGGGCGTGTAGTCGGCCTCGGGACCGTCCCACACATCGCTGGGGTTAAGGCAGCGCTGCATATACCAGGCGCGCGGCGTGTTGTAGACGTGGTCGCTGTCGCTGTGCGAGCCAAAGGCCTCGCGCGGGTTGAAGACCGCGGCCGGACCGTCGCCCTCGACGCCCAGCGTCAGGTCCAGATGCCACTCGGCCATCCAGGAGCGCAGGTCGGCCGAGCACATGTGGTCGGTCTGGGCGCCCTCGGCGTCATCCAGGTCAAAGCTGTCGATACCCAGCTGGTTGGGCATGGTCACATAGGCGTCGTCAGGCACGCGCTTGGCAATCCAGTGGTGGCCGCCGATGGTCTCGAGCCACCAGATCTCGTCCACGTCGCTAAAGGCGATACCGTTGTTCTCGTAGGTGCCGTAGCGCTCGAGCAGGTCGCCCAAGATACGCACGCCGTCGCGGGCGGACTTGGCATACGGCAGCACCAGGGTCACCATGTCCTCCTCGCCCAGGCCACCGGGCTGCGCCGGCACATAGCCGTCCTCACCCTCGTTGCACTTGGCGGGCACGTAGTCCACGAGCGGATCGGCGCCGCGGACGCGCTCGTTGGTGGTAAGCGTCTCGGTTGCGGACATGCCAACATTGAGCTCGTTGAAACCGGCCTCGGCCCAGATACCGTGGCCCGGGACAACATCGGGGACGCTCGTATAGCGCATGGGGTTATCGGGCAGCTCAACGGTCAGGTGGCTCAGGACGCTCGTGTAGACACGCGGCTGCTCGTCGGGATGCACTACGCGCATGCGCTTGGGCTCAAATACCCCGTTGGACGAGTCCTCGTTACGCGCGACCAGGGTCGACCCGTCGTAGCTTGCGTTTTTACCGACCAGAATCGTTGTGCACGGCATGCGCATCCTCCTTGAGCGAAGAAATCAAACGGCAACAGTGTATCGCTTCGACGCACAAAGGGCGAAACCACGGCGCTGGCAATCCCTGTGGTCAAAAAATGCCAAATATGAGTACTGTCACTAATTTAGTAACGGCAATTTTGCTACGCATGGGTGTCGAAAGTCTACATTTGTTCAAAAATTAGATGATGTACTTCCCCATAGGTCCAATAAAATAGGCTCTCTATCGATAATAAATATCGTTAGAGAGCCAAATTAACCTAAAATATATGTGACTATCTTGGCAACAGTACTCATATTTGGCATTTTTTGTCCACGGGGTATAGAACTAACCCCTCAAACAGCCCAAAACGCCTATTTCAATGCGCGCTCGGCCGCTTCGATCACGTGTTTGGCGAGGATCGCCGTCGTCACAGCTCCCACGCCGCCCGGCACGGGCGTGATGGTGTCAACAACCGGCTCTGCAGCATCAAAATCAACGTCCCCGACCAGCTTGCCAGCGGCCTCGTCCCAATTAATGCCAACATCGATGATCGTCTGGCCCTCGCGAACCGCGTCCACACCAATCGTGCGCGCGCGTCCAACGGCCGCAACCACAATATCAGCCGCACGGCACTCGGCAGCAAGGTCGCGCGTATGCGTATGGCACGTCGTCACTGTGGCATTGAGAGCCGTAAGCATGGCGGCAACGGGACGGCCAATCACCAGCGACCGACCAACGACCGCGACCTTGGCCCCATCCAGCTCAACGCCGTAATGATCCAGCAAAGCAAGCACGGCTTCGGCCGTGCAGGGGGCAAAACCCTCGCCGCGCCCCGAAAGCGTGGAGAACAGCGAAGCCGGCGTCATGGAGTCAACGTCCTTGGCGGGATCGAGCGCTGCGGCGACGGCGTTCTCGTCAAGGCCGGCGGGCAGCGGGCGGAACATCAAACAGCCATGAACAGCCGAGTCGGCATTTATGTCCTCGATGGCCGTCAACAGCTCGTCCTGCGAAACATCGGCAGAAAGCAAAACGCGACGAGCCTCAATCCCCACTTTTTCGCAGCGCTTGAGCGCACCGCGCTCGTAGGATAGGTCGTCCTCGCGTTCACCTACACGCACGATAGCCAACGTCGGAACAACGCCCCGCTCGCGCAGGGCTGCGCAGCGAGCATCAAGTTCCTCAGTCAAAGCGCGAGCAACGGGAGCACCCTTCAGCAGTTCAGCCATGGCTATCCTCTCTTCCTTGCAGCATCGGAGGCGCGACGCGCCAGCGCATCGGCGCGCGGCAACCATGTGTCGAGCAACTCATCACACGCCGTCTCAAGCTCCTCAGCACGAGCGCGATCCTTCATAGACATGGTGTTCGCAAAGAGCGTCAAGCTCGCGCCCTGCATAGCGGCACGGCAGAACACGGCGCCGCACGCCACATCGGACAGCAGCTGACGCGAACCCTTGTCGGCCATGTCCTCGAGCAGCGCCAGCGCACGCCCGCAGGCATCCATAATGCGATACGGCGGCATAGCGGCCACATGCAGCGCATCCTGAATCGCGGTCGCTCGAGCCGGATCGTCACGCGGAATACCGTACGCCGCGGACACCCGCCTGTAGGCACGAACGTCCTCGGAAACCAACTCGACAAGCTCCTGGGCCAGCTCATCAGCCTGGGCAAACGCACGCGTCAGGTCATCCGCACGATCAGCAAGCGCGGGATTGGTTGCACCGTAGCGGGCAACCATTCCGCACAGCGAGGCGCCCAGCGCGCCCACAAAAGCGCTCGCGCTGCCACCACCGGGAACCGGCTCGCGCGCGGCCAGCGCCTCGGCAAAACCGCGACAGGTTTTATCCATCATCTCTTGGCTCATACGCATGCACCTTCAAGTCATATACATCGGTCGGACGGCGACTGCCTGCCGACTGTATCGATCACATAATGGTGCTAAGTCTAGCCCATAAGCACACGGGCGTCAGCGTACCTGGCCATCGCTGATTTCTATGGCACGCGATAGGCAGCAGCAACGCAAACATGGGACACATGGCCCACCTTTCGAGACTCCCGAGCAGCACAAGCTGGGGCATATCTATAAGTAAGGAACCCGTTGGGGAACGGCCGCGCAACGGCCACAAGCGATGAACGGAGGCATAAGTCGCACAGTACACAGAGACATCCGCCGCCAGCGCAATCAGTACCCCAACAGCATGCGGCGCCGTGATGTCATCAGCAGACAAGGAGGACGCCACCATGAAGAAAAAGACCCTATCGATCCTTTCCCTTTGCATCGCCCTCTTTGCCGCGTTTGCCCTTGTCGGCTGCGGCGGGAGCGCATCGGGCGGCGGCAGCGCCCCCAAGAGCGAGAGCAAGGAAAAGGCCCCCGTCGCCAAGAAGACCGACTTTATCTGGTTTAAGGTCGAGATGCCCGAGAGCGTTGGCGTGAGCGACTCCGCCGGCAAGAACGCCGACAGGGTCCAGCTCACCTTCCCCGAGAACGAGAACACCACGGTTGACCGCCTTATACCTGTTTGGGAAGAGAAGATGACGGCAGAAGAGGCTCTTGCCGATGAAGGTCGAAAGAGCAGCATGTTCCAGTGGGAAGTTGGCGACCCCGTCGAGTACAACGGCAGGACATGGCTCACCGGAACGTGCAAGGACAACCGCGGCACCCATACCTATCTCTTTACCGACGTTGAGCCGGGAAGCGTCTGCGTTCTCATCGCGAACTTCGACCTGCACAAGAAAGAAGCCGAGGCGCTTCTCAACTCCATCGAGTTCCCCGATGACATGGAAGAGGCAGTTTCCGAGGCACGCGAAGTCGAGATTTCGAGCATCGAGATCAAGCAACGGGGCACCCGTACGCGCCTACGCGAACCCGCGTAGGCGCGCCCCATTAAAACAACGGGCGCCCAACCCGGGGAGGGCCGACAGCATCGGTCCTCCCCTCTTTTGCGCCCTCGCATATTGCCACTTGTCGGCGCAAATCCTGCCCCCAGAATGGGACACATGGCCCACCCGAATGAGCTGCTCACGCGTACAGTAAAGACAGGTAATCCATGGGCGGTTACAGATCGAGGAGGACACGACCATGAAAAAGAAGGCCTTTGCGATTCTCACCCTCTGCATAAGCCTCTTTGCCGCAGTTGCCCTGGTGGGCTGCGGTGGCAGCGGCGGCGCTACCGGAAGTGGCGGTGGCGGTGGAGCAGAAAAGCCAGCCGTGGATATGAGGACCGACTTCATTTGGTTTAAGGTCGAGGTCCCCGAGGGCGTCGAGATCACCGACGTCGCAGGCGACACCGCCGACAGGGCCCAGTTTAAGTTCACCGAGAGCGAGCACGCCAGCGATCGCTTCATCCCCGTCTTCGACTCTGACAAGAACGCCGATGAACTGTTCGACTACGAGGCAAAGTGGAAGGCCAACTCCGGATGGACCGAGAGCGATCCCGTTAAGTACAACGGCAAGACCTGGCGCAACGCCTACTTTACGCACTCGGGCGGCGTGACGACCGAGTACTTCACCGACGTTGACGGTGGCAGCGTGTATGTGCGCATCGACAACGTCGAGGAGCACAAGGACGCCGTCGAGACCATGATGAAGTCCCTGGAATTTGCCGATGACATCGCCGAGGCCAAGACCGAGGCCATGGACGTCAAGCTCGACGATATCGAGATCAAGCGCTAGGCAGCTGGCGAGCGCAACGGGAAACATGGGCGCAGCGCAAGCAAGCGACGGTGACCCAGCGCTTCGTACCAAGGGAGGGTCGCATCACCGGCCCTCCCTTTCGTATGCCGGTAACCGACGAACGCGAGGGCGCCGGTTACCAAAACCATCCCCCCAAGCGCGGTGGCGGCACAAAATGGACAGGCACCCCAGTACGTCCGCCCGCCGATTTATAGCGCCGTGCAGACAATTTAGTCGACGCCCGTTAACATCCGGGCAGTATAGTGACCAAAACGGGCGCATATCCACACGCTGCGAATGGAGGAATTATGACCGAACACCATGTCATCAGCCGCCGAACATTTGCACTGGGCCTAGGACTTGCGGCGCTGTCGCCGCTTGCAAGCCTGCCCGAAACCGCGGCGCCGGGCATTCCCCTGCGAGCGGCATTTGCAGACGACACGCCCAAACCGGCGGAGCACCTCGGTAATTTCGTGATTCGCCTTCGCCCCGCGGGCTATTTTCGCACCGCGAGCGTCAACCAAGACGGCAACGTTCGCGGCAACGTCTGCCACCTGTTTAACGACGGCACGTCCAGCAAGCTCATCCTTGAGCACGTAGTGACCGAAACAGGCGAAACAGGGCATACAATCATTGCAAACTGGTATGCCATCCGTACCTTGCTCAATTTCGAAGAGCATAAAAAGACGGGCTACAGCATTTGGTCGGTCGACGACGACTCGGACAAAGAAGGAAAGGTCATCCACGTATGGGGCGGCGAGTATGACAACAAGCCCAGCCGCGCTTTTGCGTTCGAGCGTCAGTTAGACGGAACCTATATCATCCGAGACCGCACCGTCGAGAAAAACGACAAGAAAAAAACCATTAAATACCTGGCAATAGAATCGAACGGCAAAGACCAGGACAACAACAAGATCTGCCATAAGAGTGAGAGCATTCCGTGGGAGCTCGAACTTATCGGTTACGACATGGGCAAGACCAATGCCACGGTTAGCAGCCTCGACTGGAAGACATATAGCAGCTACGTCGATGGGCCATGTTGGATGGGCAACGTCCACGACAACAAGTTCCTCGACGAGCTGAGCATCCCGGGTACGCACGATTCGGGCACCTGCAGTGTTGACAACGACACCGAGCCTCAAACCTCGCAAGTAAAATGCCAGCAGGATTACATCCCCACGCAGTTGCTCGAAGGCATTCGCTATTTTGATATTCGACTCGGAAAGGGCGATGACCCCGGCATCGACCACGGAGGTTTCTATCTGTTTAAAAAAGACGGGAACTTTTTGCATCTTTCCGATGTCATAGGCTACTTCACAACGTTTTTGAAGGAAAACCCGACAGAGGCGCTCATCATGCTCGTGTCGCGCGGCAATGACGAGGCCACCGATGAGGGTATTACGACGGCCTTCGCCAAGGTTATGGATGAGAACCCCGACCTGTTCTACACATCGAGCCGCGTCCCCACGCTAGGCGAGGTGCGCGGAAAGATCGTCCTGCTGCGTCGATTTAGGCTCGCCGGCAACAGTGTAAGCGGCCACACGTGGGGCCTCGACCTTACCGAATGGGATGACAAGGCCAAGGCTCACTCCGACAGCACTACCATGTGTCTCGTCCAAGACGCGCGGGGCTTTGAGGAGACCGACGACGCCGGCACCAAAGAACCCTATTGCACCAAGGTATACGCCCAGGACAAGTACAAGCTCTCGGGAACCGACAAGCTCATCTGGGTCGATAATGCGCTGAAGAAAACGACCGAACTCACGCGCGGCAACGTGGACGTCGTGGACGATGACGAGGCCAAGGTGCAAGTCCAGGAGCGTTGCTGGTCTATCAACTACACCAGCTGCACGGGCTTGTCGCACGGAGGCAATCCTTTTACCTCGGCACGAGTAGTCAACGAGCATCTGTATAAGAGCCCGTACATCAATCCCAGCGGCATCGAGGATACAAAGTCAGATTACCTCAAGCACATTGGCATCATCGCGTCCGATTTTGTTGATGCGGCACTGGCCCGAAGCATCTACCAGCGCAATTACGACGCATAGCACAAGCCGACAGTTTCGTGCTGCCTCCCGGACCGCATGCGCATGACGTATGGCAACTCGCTGAGTGAAGCTTCGCTCCAGGGCGGCAAGACCGTTGGCGAGGGCCATTTCCGCCTCGTCGACAGCAGCAATGTACTCAACGTGGCAGCCTCGGGCCATGCGTTTGCCATCGAATACGTGGATGTCGACGCCCAGGGCAACGAGACCGTTACGGGACTGCGAGGTTCCGTGCCCATCGATATCGATCCGCGAGCGCTGACGCCTCATTTTGAGGGGCTCGAAGGCCTTAAGGCCGGCGAGGACGTGCGTGCTAAGATTGCGGCATCGCTTGAGGGCAAGCTCGAAAACGATGCCTGCGCGGCGCAGCTCGAGTTTGTGCACGACGCGAACGGCGCTCCGGGCACAGCAATGGCCGAGGGCGAAACATTTGCCACAGGAACGTACTGGGTGCGTGTGAACGGTCTCTTGGGCGACGCGGCGCAGAACTACACGCTCGCCAGCGACGGAGCCGCAAGCTTTACCGTAGCGGCCTCGGACAGTGCGGGCGGCACCGGCAGCGGCACGGGTTCCAACGCAGGCGGCGCCGACAAGAACGGCAAGAGCAACAAGAGAGACCAGGGCAAGAGCTCGGGCGGAAAGCTCGCCAACACGGGCGACGGCTCTGGCGTTGCCGCCGGGCTCGCTGCCGCCGCCGTGGCGACAACGGTCGCAGGTGCAGCAATGCTTGCCAGTGACCGCGACAATACCGAGAACGTTAACGAATAGGCAAGCCGGCCTTTTGGACACATCGACTCAATCGGGGGCGCAGGATACCGTTCTGTGCCCCCGATTTTTACCTTGGCCCAAACGCCGCCATAGGCTACATCACCATGTTCAGCGCGTTAACAAACTCCTGGGCCTTCGCACGGCTGCTCAGGCTAAAGACGCAAGCGGTCAACAGCCTGTTACGTAGGAAAACGTCGCGACCCTTGATCCTGTTGACCCCCGTGATGTCCTTAAGATAGACAATCTCGGTGTGCTTGCCGCCGAAAGTGCCCTTCTTGAGCACCTCGATGCGATTGGGGTAGATCTTGACGTCTTTAAACCTACCCGAACCTTTGTCCTGGAATAGCAGCGTGTTGTTGTCCATGCGTGTCACTCCCGTGGGGTTCGCTAAAACTGCCTCTATGGCCACATTTTAGTCACCGCAAGGCTCCCATGCGAAGGTGCCAGACAGCACAGCAATTCGTGTCCGCGCGAGGCTTTAAACTAAATGCGATAAAGATGCATTCCACAAGAGGAAAGTGGGGCGACAGTGATGGGCGAACTGGTAAACCGTGGAGAATCGGCAATCGTGCCCGAAGGTTTTTACAAGCAGGTTTCCTCGATTCTCAACGCCGCTCGCGACAAGGCCTATACCGCCGTTAACTTTGCGATGGTTGAGGCATATTGGGAGATCGGCAAGAGCATTGTTGATGAGCAGGGCGGAGAGGAGCGCGCCAAGTATGGAGAGGCGCTGCTCAAGGCCCTCGCAATCAGACTTACCAAGGATTTTGGTAAAGGTTTTGAAGCAAGAGAGCTGCGTAAAATGCGTCAGTTCCATCTTGCATTTCCAATTCGGGACTCACTGCGTCCCGAATTGAGCTGGACACATTACCGCAGGTTAATACGCATTCCTGACCCCGAAGCTCGAACATGCTACATGAACGAATGCGCCGATTCTCGCTGGAGCACGCGTCAGCTCGAACGCCAGATCAACACTATGTTCCGCGAGCGCCTACTTGCCAGCAAGGACAAGGAGGCCGTCACCCAGGAAATCCAAAAGAGCGCCCCGGCTCGTCGCCCCGAGGATATCATCCGCGACCCATATGTGCTGGAGTTTTTAGGTTTCTCGGACGATGCTACGTTTCGCGAGAGCGATCTAGAGCAGGCGCTCATCACGCATCTTCAGAAGTTCCTGCTGGAGCTTGGCCGTGGCTTCGCTTTCGAGGCGCGCCAAAAGCGCATCACCTTTGATGGGCGCCATTTCTATATTGACCTTGTGTTTTACAACTATCTGATGCGCTGCTTCGTGCTCATCGACCTTAAGACCGATGACCTTACGCATCAGGACCTGGGCCAGATGCAAATGTATGTGAACTACTACACGCGTGAGCTCATGAACGAAGGCGACAATCCGCCCATAGGCATCGTGCTCTGCGCGGACAAAAGCGATTCGATCGTCGAGTACACGCTGCCCGAAGACAACGACCAAGTGTTTGCCGCCAAATACCTGCCGTATCTTCCAAGCAAGGAAGAGCTGGCGCGCGAGCTGAGTGCCGAGTACCGCGCCATCAACGAAGCGACTAATGGCGAAGTGCAAGGATAGCAGCACGTTGCGACCGATACCCCCGACGGCGCTCCACATCACCCGGGAAAAGAGGAGCTTTCCATGACACACAGACCGAAAACAACACTGCGCGACTGCGTCTATGGGCTTGCCGTCGGTGACGCGCTGGGCGTTCCCTACGAGTTCAGGCCTCGTGGCACGTTCGAATGCACCAACATGATCGGCTACGGCACGCACGAGCAGCCCGCCGGCACCTGGAGCGACGACACATCTATGACGCTCGCCACCTGCGATTCGATTAGAGAGCTCGGACATATCGACACCGCAGACATGCGCGACAAATTCGTAAGTTGGATTGCCCGTGGCGAGTATACGATCGACGGCGTTTTCGACTACGGCGGCACAACCGCCCACGCTTTGCACACCGGCAAAGGAGGCTCCAGCGAGCGCGACAACGGCAACGGATCGCTCATGCGCATCGCTCCCTTGGCGTTCACCGATGCGACAGACGAAGAGGTCAGCAAGGTCTCCGCGATTACGCACGCCCACAGAACGTCAACCGACACATGCATCATATTTGTCGAGCTGATGAGGGATGTGATGAACGACGCGCTCCCCTCGTGGGCGTTGCAGTTGAAAAGCGCGCCCGAGCAGGAAATCAGGTCAGGTGGCTTCGTGCGTGATACCCTTAAGGCCGCCAGCTGGTGCTTTGTCAACACCAGCAGTTACGAAGATTGCGTCCTTGCCGCTGTCAACCTGGGCGACGACACCGATACCACAGCGGCTGTCGCAGGCGCCCTCGCCGGCGCAGCATACGGCATGGACGCAATTCCGCAGAAATGGATCGACACCCTGCGCGGTAAAGAGTTGATTGAGAGCTGCTTGTTTTAGGGCGCCATTCAAGAAATAAGGCAGGAGGCATCATGGAGAGGAAGGTCGCAAATATAGACGAGTTCCAAGTGGACGAAAACGGGATTCCGCTATTTCCAGTAGGACTGAAGGAAGAAGCTAGCCTCTATATCCTCCCCGACGGGCGTTACCTCCCCTGCGGGGTCTACAGGACCGCGGACGGCGGTTCGATCATTTATGAGCCATCCGAACTAAGCTTCTTCGGGCAGATGCTTGCTCAATTCAAAGAGTACTAGAGGTTTGATCGCCCGTTAGATCGACACTGCTCAAAACCAGGGGGCAGGCTATCCTCCACCGCGGCCCGTGAGGTAGAATTATGCCTGCCGCGGAATCCGCCTGCGGGCAACGCTCTAATCTCTGATTGGGGTGAAGCCTATGAACTTGTTTCTTGAAATCCTGCGCCTCTCGATGTATGTAACCGGCATCGTCCGGAACCTCTACTCGATCTGGCGGGAATATAAGCAGTAACGGATAGCGAAGGGAGTCATGCAAAGGGCCGGTTGCACCCGGCCCTTTAGACGATAATACCTGCGTTGCCCGCGCTTCCAAAGTTGACCGACTGAGGAGCGGGTTCCGCGGCACATCCTGATTTTACCCAGTGGCAAGGCTCTTTTACAGCCGTTCCACCGTTTATTTACATCTGCCAATCAAGACGAGACTACTACGCACCTTTATTACACACGATATTTTCAGCTTGGTATAACCAAGTTCAATAATAGAATGCAAATCCAACCACCGTGTCTGATTACAATAAGATTTTTGCCTTTTCTGCAGCAAACTCTTCCTCGGTAAGCACTCCACTATCACGCAGCGTTGCAAGCCTCTCAAGCCTTGCAACTACATCAATCGCTATCCGCCAGCGTCTCAATAGTCTGTGAAACCTGCGGATACCGCTCAAGCTCCTTCGATAGGGCATCGACTATCTCGGCAATATTCTTTGCATTTTTGCCCCCGTTTAATACGTTTGCCCTGACCTTAGATGACGACTTGACAGTAACGCCAGATCCGCCTTCAACTGGAACAACCGAAATACTGATATTTTCACCCCAAGACCAAAGGCTCATACCAATCTCGGCTGCAACTGTTCTTGTTGTGGGCGATGCACTATCAACTTTTACTTTAGGCAGCTTTTCCATAGCTGCCTTCAAGGCATTAAACGTGTCGTCAGGAGAATACGGTACCTGAAGCTGAAGCTGCTGATCCGCAAAACCCATAATCTGGCCTCCGCTTCTTACAAGATTAAGGCTATCGGCAATGGTAGCACGTTCCCAGCAGTCTTAAATTCGTCTCATGACCTTGCGATGCAGCCCGACGCCCCGGCTCCGCTTCCCTACTTCCCAAAGATCGCAGCGAACAATCCCTTGCGCTTGGGCTTTTCCTCTCGGTAGGAACCCTCGGCCGCCGCTGCCACCTGACGCGGTTGCTCGCCACCTCCACTGTGCACGATCTGGTATAGGAAGGGCGATTTAACGTATTTGACCTCGATGGGCGTGGCGCGCACGGTGCTTTCGCTCGACAGCATCACGCTCGGATTGAGCGGCGCCACGACATGCGTCTCGCACTTGTCGCTAAACACCACCGCGGCCGCGCGGCCCGTCTGGCCGTT
>URVZ01000030.1 GCA_900551365.1 uncultured Collinsella sp. | reverse complement strand
CGCGATTGGCGAAAATGCGTTGGTGGAAATGGTGAAAATTATATTGACGCTAACAGCGGAGCCTGCGCACCACGAACCGGTAGCCGCGCGCGCCGTCGCCGTCCTCCAGGAACACCCGCCGCACGACGTCCCTCAGCGGCGCCAGGCGGTCCGGCCTGGCGATCGCGCGGCGCTGGTAGTCATAGGAGCTCCTCGATATCCTCAAGAAGCCGGTGAGTTCTCTCAAGGACCACTTCCCCGCAGGCCTCAGGCGGTCTATCACCAGGGTCTTCTCCCTGTTCGACATCCCGTCGAGGCTCTCGGCTTTTAAAACGTCCTGCACCGCCCTCAGCACCGCGTTCTCGAGCCTGAGCCGCTCGATCAGGGCGTCCTTGTCCTCCGGGTCGATGTCGGGGTAGTCGGGGCCGTCCCCGACGAGTCGCGGCAGGTCCATTCCTCCACCGGCCCTTCCCGCGGGCTTGCGCACGTCCCTGATCCAGCGCCAGACGGACGTCTTGCCGGGCCCGCCGAGTATCTCGGTTATCTCCATGACGGTGAGCCCGGCGCCGCGAAGCGCCCTGGCCCTCTCCACCATTCTCCTACTGTATGCCATGCGGACTCCGTTCCGGACCTCAACGGTCCAACTTTTTGTCCGCAGTCCCGGCTAAAAAATGGGACAAGCTTTCCCAACTGGCGCTCAAAAGGAAAATGCATCCCGGAATGAGAACGAATTCCGGGATGCATTTTCCGCCATCTATCGCAGACGACTAGTCGCCTTTGTGAAAGAGGCTTTTGATGGCAGCAGGGATGCTCTTGGCGCCCTTGGTCGTTACGTCGATAAAGTCGGGCGAACGCACGAGCTTATCCTCGTCGACGTACTTGCGGACAGCACGAAGCGTCTCTTTGTCGTCGCGCGTCGAAAACGTAAAGTGACCGTTGTCCTTGGTGAAGATGGCAAAACGCGTGATCTTCTTGGTGCCGCGTAAAACCTCGGCGGCAATATAGTCGACCTCGTCCCACGGGATTTGAATATAATCCTCGGGATTGCGCTCGTTGTAATACTCGAACGCCTTATTGCCCACCATCACGTTACCGTGGCTGGTAAGCCCCATCAGGCAGGTTGCCGGCGTTGCCAGATCGACCGTGCTGTTCTGAGATTGCGCCATGCGCACCTCGCCCTCCAAATAAAACAATCGGACCGCATCCAGTGTACCCACCGGGTGCGGTCCGTTTCAATGGCTCAAAAGCCCTTGCCTAGCAATTCTCGGTCTTAAGCCGAAACGTGCTTACATGAAGCCGCAGACGCGACCGATGATGCCGATGGCGAAGAGAGCCAGGATGATGACGATCGGGCTGACCTTCTTCTTGAGGAGCTTGCAGACCAGCAGGGTCAGGCACACGGCGGCAAGGCCGGGGATGAGCTGATCGAGGTTGGCCTGAAGCGTGGTGACCTTCACCTGATCAAGGGCGTTAGCACCGATGGAGTTGTACATCGTCAGTGCTTCCTTGACACCCTCAGAACCGGAGGGCAGGTTAGCCCAGTCGATAAAGGCGCCAGCAGACTGCGTGACCTTGGAGACGACCGGGGTGAAGGAGATGGACACCCAGCGCTCGACCAGGGCGCCGATGATGAACATACCCAGGATGGAAGCACCCTCGGTGACCTTGCCCATCAGACCGCCGGAGAGGTCCTTGGCGATGGAGGAGCCGACCTTGTAGCCAAACTCCTGCGTGTACCACAGGAAGGCGTAACGGATGATGTTCCACGCGAAGAAGAACAGCAGCGGACCGGCGATGCTGCCGGACAGGGCCAGGGAAGCGCCCAGAGCGCCCAGAATCGGGCGAAGGGTGAACCAGAAGGCGGGGTCGCCGACGCCGGCGAGCGGGCCCATCATACCGACCTTGACGCCCTGAATGGCGACGTCGTCAATCGGAGCACCGTTGGCGCGCTCCTCCTCGAGAGCGAGGGTAACGCCAATGACGGGGGCGGAAACATAAGGGTGGGTGTTATAGAACTCCAGGTGGCGCTTAAGAGCGGCAATCTGGTCATCCTTGCTGGTGTAGAGCTTCTTGATCGCAGGGATCATTGCGAAGCACCAGCCGCCGTTCTGCATACGCTCGTAGTTCCACGAGCCCTGAAGGAACTGATGACGGAAGCAAACCTTCTTGCGGTCAGCCTTGGTGAGCTGAATCTTGTTCTCTGCCATATGTATCACTCCCCTCCTACTCGTAATCGTTCAGAATGTCGCCGAGCGGGTCGCCGGAGCCACCGCCCATGCCGCCACCCTGCTTGGCCAGATCCTTAAGGCCAAGGTAGATGAGGGCAAGGGAGATGCCGATGAGGCCAAGGGCGATCAGCGTGAGCTGAGGGATGGCAGCAAGGACAAAGCCGAGGATGAAGAACGGCCAGGTCTCCTTGGTGGCCATCATGTTGATGACCATGGCGTAACCGACGGAAGCGACCATGCCGCCGCCGACAGCCATGCCGCCGGACAGCCAGTCGGGCATAGCGTTAAGCGCGTTGGTAACAGCCTCGGCCGGGATGATGCACAGAAGCACTGCCGGGATGGCGATACGAAGACCCTGCATGAGGATAGCAGCGTACTGCCAGCGCTCGATGCCGGCGAAGTCGCCCTTCTCGGCGCAACCGTCCATGGCGTGAGCGATAGCGGTAGCCAGGGTACGGCAGATCATGGTCAGGAACAGACCAGCGACCGACAGAGGCACGGCGACGGCGATAGCGGCGGTAACGGCCTTGGCCGAATCGGTGGCGCCACCGTTGAGGGCGAGCACCATGATGATCGAAGAAGCGACCGAGGCCAGGGCGGCGTCAGGCGCGACGGCGGCGCCGACGTTAGCCCAGCCAAGGGCCATCATCTGGAGCGAACCGCCCAGGAGGATGCCCTCCTGAAGGTGACCGGTTACGAGACCGATAAGCGTGCATGCCACGAGCGGCTGATGGAACTGGAACTCATCCAGAATGCCTTCCATACCGGCAAGCAACGCGACAATCGCAACAAGCAGAATAGTGATTGCAGACATGTATCGGACCCTCCTTTACTATGCTTGAGCGGCCAGTTCGGCCTTAGCTTTCTTCAACATGGCGTCGAGATCCTCGGAGGAATCCGAAGGAACCTTGCGGACCTCGAACTTGACGCCCTTGGCCTTGAGGGCCTCGAGAGTCTTAACGTCGTCATCGCCCATAGCGACGGCGTTGGTGACGACGACCTTGCCCTTGGAGTGAGCCATGGAACCGATGTTGACTTCCTTGATGTCGACGCCGGCCTCGATGGCCTTGAGCAGATCCTGCGGGTTCTCGAAGAGCAGCATGGCCTTGGTGTCACCAAAGCGCGTGTCCTTGACGACCTCGGCCATCTTCTTGATGGGCACGACGTTGGCATGGACTCCCGGAGGGGCAGCCTGCTCGATCATGGTCTTGCGGAGCTCGTCGTGAGCAACGCCGTCGGAAACCACGATGATGCGGTTGGGGTTGATCTGCTTGGTCCACGTGGTGGCCACCTGACCATGAAGCAGACGGGTGTCGATACGGACGTGGGCGATCTTGATGTGCCCGTCGCCGATGACCGTTCCCGGAGGGATGGCGCCTGCAGGAGCAGCGGCGGCCGCAGCCGGCTTCTTCTCCTCGGGCTCCAGAGACTCGGGCTTGACGCGCACGCCAGCCTTAGCCTCAGTCACGAGATGTTTTGCGATCGCATGTGCAGTGTTCTTTGCGTCAAAGCGCTGCGAATATGCCTCGATGAGCATAGGCAGGTTGACACCGGTGACGATAGCCCAGGAATCGTGGCCCTCGATGAGCCCGCTGATCTGGTTGAACGGCGTACCGCCCCACAGATCAACGAGGAAGAGCACCTGCTCCTGGTCCTCGAAGGAAGCGACTGCTTCCTCGACCTTGGCACGGAAGTCGTCGGGGCCCATGCTCGGCTCGAGCGAGACCACGGCTACAGACGGCTGATCGCCAAAGACCATCGAGCCCGTCTGCTTGATTCCAGCTGCCAAGTCCCCGTGGCTAGCAAGAACAATACTTACCATCACATAACCTCCTTTTTGTCTACGTATTTCCTACACGACATGAAAGGAGTATACCTGTTTGGATTGTGGAATTATAGCTAAATTCGCAAAAGGTTGGATTATTTGTTTAAACGTCTAAGTTTGTTACAAATTGATTACGTTGCCGGTTTACAGCTTATTGCCTGCTAAAACGTGATTTGCTGATTGCTTTCAAAGACATATAAAGGTGCACTGTTCGTTAAGACCGCTTTTAGGTGGATCCCAATGCGTCTGCGTGCCACCATTTTGTTTAAACAGACATGACTTGACTAACCGAAGCAAATATGTTTAGAACTCTAGCCCATGTAGTCATTGGATGTTAGGCGATGTGGAGTGGGTTGGCGGCGTCGACGGCGTCGGAAGGGTCATCGGGAACAGTGTCTGCCGGGTCCTCGTCGGGGGTCTCGATCTGTTTGATCATGACCTCTTGGCCCTGCAGCAGGTATGTCTCGCCGCTACCGCACTGGGGACAGGTCTTGCCGTGCTCGACCGTCGCGTAGTCGCGGCCGCACGCCTCGCAATGCGTCACGGCCTCGACAGGCTCCACAATAAGCTCCGCACCCTGCGTGATAGGCTTTTTATCCGCCGCCCAGCGCCAAGCGTCGAGTAGTAGATCGGGGACGACGCCCGAGACCTCGCCCAGCAGCAGCGTGACGCTCGAAACGCGACGCACGCCATGAGCACGCGCCACATTCTCAACATCGCGAATGATGTGATACACAATCCCTAATTCATGCAAGTCGAAACCCTTTCTGCAGAGGTTGATTCGATGCAAACTCAAAGCAAGGGAACGGCGAAATCTAGTCTGCGCCGTCCCCTTACCCGCCATGGTTACCTATTTACGACCGAACTTGATTTTGATTGCACGCTTTAGAGCGTACTTGCCGAGGCTTGGGAGCTTTTGCTCGTATTTGACCATCGTGGAGCACTCGGGGCGGTCTCGATCCAGGTGGATGGCATCGAACGCGCACTTGGTGGTGCACAGGCCGCAGCCGATACACTTGTTGGGGTCGACGATCGAGGCGCCGCAGCCCAGGCAACGGGCGGTCTCGGCGCGCACCTGCTCTTCGGTAAAGGTCTCGACGTACTCGCTAAACGGCGCGGCCTTCTCGCGCTCGCGGTCCACGTGGGCAACCTCACGGCACGCGTTGTCGTAGCTCTCGATCACGACATCGTCGCGGTCGAGCGCGGTGTAGCGGCGCTGGTTGCGACCGATGGTGAGCGTGGATCCCGGCTGCACAAAGCGATGGATGGACACCGCGGCCTCGTGGCCGGCGGCGATAGCGTCGATGGCAAAGCTGGGGCCGGTGTAGACGTCGCCGCCCACAAAGATGTCTGGCTCGGCGGTCTGATAGGTCTGGGGATCGGCAAGGGCACCCTGGCCGCGGCCAAGCTCCACCTTGGAGCCAGCCAGCAGGTCGCCCCACACGATGGACTGGCCGATGGACATGACCACGCGGTCGGCATCGACGCGGCGCAGGTCGTTCTCGTCGTACTCGGGCGCAAAACGGCCCTCGTCGTCAAAGACACGCGTGCAGCGCTTGAAGGTGATACCGCAGACACGACCGGCCTCGTCCAAGTGAATCTCCTTGGGGCCCCAGCTGCAGCTGATGTGCGCGCCGTCCTCAACGGCCTCGCGACGTTCTTCCTCGCTGGCGGGCATCTGGGCCTCGCTCTCCAGGCAGAACATCTCAACGTGCTCGGAACCCAGACGGCAGGCGTTGCGCGCGACATCGATAGCAACGTTGCCGCCGCCCACCACGATGGTGCGGCCGGGCAGCGCGTCAATCTTGCCGCTGTTGACCTCGCGCAAGAAGTCGACGGCCACGATCACATCCTCGGCATCCTCGCCCGGAATACCGGCAAGGCGGCCGCCCTGGCAGCCGATGGCAACGTAGAAGGCCTTAAAGCCCTGCTCGCGCAGCTCATCGAGCGTCACGTCACGGCCGACCTCCACGCCATAGCGGAACTCGGCGCCCATCAGGCGAATGATCTCGACCTCAGCCTCGATAACGTCCTTTTCCAGCTTAAAGCTGGGAATGCCATAGGTGAGCATGCCGCCCGGGCGCTCGTTCTTCTCGAACACGACGGGCTTGTAGCCCTTCTCGGCAAGATAGAAAGCACAGGACAGGCCAGCCGGGCCGGCACCGATGATGGCAATCTTCTGATCGAAGCCGCCGGCGCGCGTCGGCGTCACCACGGACGGGACATAGCGGGTCGCGGCATCCAGATCGCGCTGGGCGATAAACTTCTTGACCTCGTCGATAGCCACGGCGGCGTCCACACGGCCGCGGGTGCAGGCATCCTCACAGCGGCGGTTGCACACACGGCCGCAGATAGCGGGCAGCGGGTTCTCGCGCTTGATGAGCGCCAACGCCTCGTCATAGCGGCCCTGCGCCGCGAGCTTCAAATAGCCCTGAACGGCAACGTGCGCGGGGCAGGCCGTCTTGCAGGGCGCGGTGCCGGACTCATGCGTCTCGATGCGGTTGTCGTTGCGGTAGTTGGGCGACCACTTGGTGTGGTCCCACTTGGTGGCATCGGGCAGCTCCTGGCGCGGATACTCGGGCACGCGGCCGCCGGCCTTTTTGCTACAGAGCTTCTGGCCCAGTTTGGTGGCGCCGGCCGGACACACCTCAACGCAGCGACCGCAGGCCACGCACTTGTCCTTCTCGACCTTGGCGACGTAGGCCGAGCGCGACAGGTTGGGCGTGTTGAACAGTTGCGAGGTGCGCAGGGCGTAGCACACGTTGACGTTGCAGTTGCAGATGGCGAAGATCTTGTTCTCGCCGTCGATATTGGTGATCTGGTGCACAAAGCCGTTGTCCTCGGCCTGGCGCAAGATGTCGTAAACCTCGTCGCGGGTCACGTAATGGCCACGATCGGTCTCAACCACGTAGTCGGCCATATCGCCCACGGCGATGCACCAATCGGCCGGGTCGTCGGCGCAGCCCTCACCCATCACGCGACGGCTCGCGCGGCAGCTGCAGGTGCTAGCGGCATATTTGCCATCGTATTTGTCGAGCCAATGCTCGATATGCTCGATCGGCACCGAGGTGCTCGCCGCGTCGATAGCCTTCTCGACCGGAATGACATGCATACCGATACCGGCGCCTCCGGGCGGCACCATCGGCGTGGCCTTGGACAGCGGTCCCTTGGACGCCTGCTCAAAGAACTTGGCATAGACCGGATGCTCCTCGAGCTGGCTCACGCGCATGTTGAGAAACTCAGCGGAACCCGGCACCAGCATGGGCAGCACCCACTGCTTGGCGCGCTCGGGGTTTTCCCAGTTGTACTCAAGCAGACCCGTGTAGCTCATGTCGTCGAGCATCTTCTCGATATCGGCTTCGGGCATGCCGGTGAGCTTGACCATCTCGGGCAGCGTATAGGGACGGCGCATCTTCATCTTGCAGAGCACTTCGGCCTGCTCGTCGGTTGCGGCCTCGGCAAACGACCAGTACTCGTAGCCCAGCAGCTCATCGCGATGCAGCAGACGGTTGGTGCAGTGCTCGCACAGCTTGACGATGGCCTCGCGCGGATGCTCCGGCAGCGGCGGCACGAACTCCGAACCGATGTCGGGCTCGGTGTAGCTAATCCCCGGTCCGTTGAGAATCATGGTTGTCCCTTCTCTTGCCGCAGCCCGGCGAGACCGCGGCGCCCCTCTTTTTTTGCAGGCTGGGCATGCCCCATGCCGTTCACCCGCCATTAGTTGACATTGTGTCAAAAATAGTATTGACGAACCGTCAACAATATTCAAGACTGTTAGGCGAACGGTCAGGCAAAAGAGGATGAAAGGCGGCAGAACATGGGCAACACGTACGCAGATATCCCTGTGGCCGACGCCACTCTTGCGTCCGATAGCGCGGCAAAGCGCCTGACGGGCGACGAACGCCGTCGCGAGATTCTCGATGCCGTGCGCACCGTAAGCTCCGAGCTGGGCGTGTCGCATCTATCCGTCTCGGCCGTGACCAAGCGAGCCGGCTGCACGCGCTCGCTGTTCTACCACTACTTCGCCGATATGGACGCCGCTGTCACCGCCGTCATGGACGAGGCAATCGACGGTTTTATCTCCGAACTCGAGCAGTGGAACGCCGGCCGCACGGTTGGCGACATCGAAGGCGCACTCGACACCGTCGCCCCGCTCTTTAAGCGCCTGGTCGCCAGCGGCCACGAGCTGCCGAGTACGCTCACCTCAAGCAGTGGCGCGCTCTACGGCGGCTTTTTACACAACGTGGTCCAGCGTGTGGCGCAGTATATCTGCGACACCACCGTGGTGGATTTTGTCGCCCATCATGAGCTACGCATCGACCATGTCTACGAGACGTTCTACACCCTCATCATGGGGTTGTTGATGTATATCCGCACGCACCCCGATGTGCCCGACGAGACGGTCAAGGAAATCATCGCCTCGACACTCCACATCGAGGGCTATACCGCCAAGTATCCGGAGCGCAAGCCCCAGGACTGACGACATTTGGCCAAACTGCCCGCGATCAGAAGAGGGGCCGCGGGCGTGTGAAAGGAGAGCAGCATGCTGTTCGATGTTAGGGGTAGCGATACCCTTATCCACTGGGCCGGCTGGGCCATGGTCTTTATTGGCCTGATCGTGCTCAACGAGGTCGGCCGCCGCACCAAGCTGGGCGCGGCAATCATCTTTGGCGTGGCTCCGCTGGCCATGACCATCTACTGCGTCGCCATCGCCATCGGCGTCTCGCAGGGTGCCGAGTGGGCGCTCACCAACCCCACCCATGTGTACCAGAACAGCTGGTTCCACTACGCCAAGGTATACGCGGCGCTGGCCGGTTGCTGGGGCTTCATTGCCATTAAGTACCAGTGGGGCAAGATTGGCAAGGCGCATTGGTTCCGCGCATGGCCGTTTGTGATCGTCGCCATCAACATCATGATCGCCGTCGTGTCCGACTTCGAGAGCGCCTATCACTTCTTTGTCCTGGGCCAGTCCACTTGGGTCACCTCCGAAGGTGCTACGCAGCTGGCCGGCTGGAACAACGTGTTCAACGGCATCGCCGGTATTATCAACATCTTCTGCATGACCGGTTGGTGGAGCGTCTACGCCTCCGAGGACAAGACCGACATGCTGTGGCCCGATATGACCTGGGTCTACATCATCGCCTACGATATCTGGAACTTCTGCTACACCTACAACTGCCTGCCCACCCACTCCTGGTTCTGCGGCTTTGCGCTGCTTCTGGCGCCCACCGTCGCCGCCTTTATCTGGAACAAGGGCGGCTGGATCCAGAACCGCGCCTTTACGCTGGCCATTTGGTGCATGTTTGCCCAGGTGTTCCCGTACTTCCAGGAGGAGTCCATCTTTGTGACCCACTCCACGCTCGACCCCGGCGCCGCTACCGCGGTCTCCATCGCCGCTCTGGTCGCCAACGTCGCCGCGATCATCTACATCGCCTACCGCGCCAAGAAGCTCGGCCGCAATCCCTACAAGCAGGATGTCTTTGAGGGCACCAGCGATTGGGAGAAGGCTACCGCCCGCCGCGCCAAGGTGGATTACGCGCACGCCGAGTAACGTGTTGGTCGCTGTTGGCAGTTGGGCATAGGCCCGCCCGTCAGGATTTTCATCCAATGTCTCGCAGAGCCCCCGGAAAGCGTTTCGCTCGCTTTTCGGGGGCTTTTGTCGTTGCGTCTCTATTCATCTATTCAAAAACATACGCATATATAAAATCACATACGCATATATAAAATCGGATTTCAAATCATGCGGCGGCTCTATGGGGTCCCGTTTTTGGGTACAGTGTTGTCCCGATATTGAGCTTGGGGGATATATGAAAGATGAGACGATGGGCCAAGAGGATGCGGCCCAAGATGCAGAAGCGTGTGCCGAGGCCCTGGAGAGCCTAGACCGGATTTCGCTTGACGATGTTGCGTTTGACGATTCGAGCGTTGATGTGCAGGATGAACCGGAAATCGAGGCACAGCCCGATGGTCAGGATGCAGGCGACGTTGAGCCTGCCGAAGATGAGGCAGGTCACGAAGACACCGAAAGCGAGGCCGACAACCAGCCCGAATCCGACACGGGCGAGGAAACCATCTTGCTCGACAGCTTGCCGGCCGAGGATTCGCTGACCCGCGAGCTTCCTGGCTTAGGCTCTGCGCCTGCCGTGGACGAGACCATCGCCATGGGCGATATTCCCCTGCCGTCCGTTCCCTCGGCACGCGAGGCCGAGGTTCGCCATCGCAAAATGTCGCCCAAGCGCCGCAATCTGATGGTTGCCGGCGTCGTAGCCGTCGCGCTTGTTGCCGGCGGCGCAGGCTATGCTGCCTGGAACGGATATCAACAAGAGCAGGCTGCCGTGCTTGCCGCAAACGCCCATACCATGATGTCGGTGCAGATTGGCGTGCATGCCGCGGGCCTCGACTGCTCAACTGGCTCCAAGATTCCCGTGCAGGTGAGCGGACAAGATTCCGACGGTTCTTCCGTGAGCGAAACGCTCTACGTTGACGAGCGCGGCCGCGGCATCAAACTGCTGCCCGGCGATTACACGCTCTCCATCGCCGCCTCCCCCATCGCGGCCGACGGCACCATCTATACCGTCCCGACCACCAAGACGCAGGTCGCCGTTAAGAGCGATGGACAGGATTTAAGTGCCCAGGCCACCTTTAAGCTCAAGGTGCCTTCGGCCGACACGGTGACTGACGACCAGATCGATGCCGCCGCCAAGTATGCCGAGGAAGGCGGTGCGAGCTCCGCCGCGGCCGCCAAGATACTTCAGCAGGCGGCAACCGCGCGGCGCGACGCCGCCGTCAATGCCGTGAGCGCGAGCGAAGCGCAGGCCGCGCGCGATGCCGATGCTCGGCATAAGGCAACGGACCTGTATCAGCTCGATATTCCGGTTGAGTGGTATGGCAAGGTCGCAACCTGGCAAAACGGCAACACGCTGTGCATTTATCTGGACGGCGACAGCGATACGCCGATCGTGACGCTCGTCGCGGTGCGCGAGGGCGAGAGCTTTACGCCCGATGAGGGCGATACGGTTTTGGGTGCGGCCAATCTGGGCAACGGTTATACCGTCTATGCCAGCGGCCCCGTCTATCCGTACGTGGTGCCCCAGACTATCAACGGGCGCACCCAGGATCCAGTGTCGACCTACCCCATGGACGCGGCCATTGAGCTTGTCGAGCTTACGACCGGCAACCGCTATACCTATAGCCAGATCAAGAACGTGCTGGTCGGCAAAGACGGCAAGGCCGACGCCGCCGCCAAACTCGAGACCGACTACCTCGCCCAGATTCTCCTGCCGAGTATCAAAGCCCAGGACTAGCCTGGCGCAGCAAGGTGCTCCCCAACCGTGATGAGGGAGCCAGGAGGTCCTGACCCCACAGGTCCATAGATGATTAGGCAAGGAGCCACTTCCATGCGGGCACAACGTGGACCACACCGTGCTCGCATGAAATATCGGTCTGTTCATCCATGGTAACGATTGCCGACTCGCCAAGATCGAACTGGGCCATCGAGGCATCAAGCGCGGCAATTTCGCGCTCGCGCGTTTTCTCACGTGCCATATCCGCACTCACCTGAATCAGGCTATAAGCCCGCATGAGAAGCGCGTCCCCAGCCACAAAGTCCACCTCATGGCTTTTGCTCTTCTCTTTGATCAGCAGGCGGCAGACCGAGCCGGTCCTCACCGCGGGAGTCTTTCTTCTTAGCGCATTGAACACTGCGGTCTCGAGCCTCTGGCCCTGGTCCAATGCTGATGCGGGAGAGAATGCTCCAAACATCGCAGGGTCGACAGCGTAGACCTTAGACGCAGACCGCATGTTATTTGCCAGTGAACGCGTGAACTCCGGCACAGAAAATAACAGGTAGGCGTCCTCATAATACTCAAGTAAATCGCTAAGCGAATTACGACTGACGGGTATCTGTCTGCTCTTGAACTCGTTGTACACTTTGTTCACTGACAGCTCTCGTCCCGAAGATGCCATACACCGCGTCAAGAACAGCGATGCCAGGCGAGGGTTCTTGACGTCGTAACGTTCAACGACGTCCATGGCGACCGTTCGCGAAGCATATTCCTGTAGCAGCTGAATCGCGTCTGCAGGCGTCTGCTCAAGTGTCGCAATGAATCCCCCTCGTTCAAGATACCCGATCAGATGATGTCGAAGCAGCGCTGCATCGCTCGGGGAAAAGGTCGCATCTGGCTCGAGAACGCTCCCCGTCTTATATCGAACGTATTCCGAAAAACTCAACGGAAAAAGCTCTCGCACAAGAGAACGACCCCTGAACTCGCTCTTAAGTTCTGAGGACAGCATCTTAGAAGAAGATCCCGTCACATAGACGGTCGCTTTCTCCGTATCGACTACACGCCGCAGAAACGCACCCCATTCGGGAATTTCCTGGATCTCGTCAAAGAAAATGTAAGCGCCCTCGGTTCGAGCAACAGGATACAGCGCATAGAACGTGTCGAGCACGTCCGCCAGCAGCGATGGCTCATACGGGCGCAAGCGCTCATCCTCAAAATTGAAGTAAAGCATCCGGTCAAGCTCGACGCCCCGGCTCTGAAGCCGCCGCATCTCCTGATACAGGCGATACGTCTTTCCACAACGGCGGGCCCCCACAATCACATTTACGATGTTGTCGCGCTTTGGCTCCTGTGGGTTTCCTAGATCAAGGTCTCGCTCAAAAACCTGCGGAACCCCCTGCTGTTCAAAGTCCTTTATTTTCTGGGCGATCAAGTCGTTGAATGCCATGATTCTCCAATCTTGCTCTCTAGCTAATCAAAATTATACCGATTCTTGATTAATTAGAGAGCAAGATTGTGTGTAGCTTGATTAACACTTAAGCAAGTTTTATCACCGTTATTGCTCCGAAGGATATCGAGTGGCTAAGAGGACAACCGAGCTCGAATGCGACTCCCCGAGCAGTCAATTTGGCAGTCAATTTGGGACGGGGCTTTTTTGACTACCCTCCCCCTGCAGAAAAATCCCTAACGCAGTTGCGGTGAAATAGGGACTGTTTTTGCTGGTCAAACCGCAAAACAGTCCCTATTTCACCGCAACTTATTGGTGGCCTTTTGGGTGGCACTTAGCGCCACGGGTCGGCTTCGAACATTGGCTCGCGCTCGGGTCGTCGGTCGCTGTAGGGGTCGTAGCCGTCGTCGTCCTCGTTCTCGGCACGGATATAGGGGTCGCGCGGCTTAGGCGCCGGCTTAGGCGCAGGCTTGGGTGCGGCATCGGTCGCCGGTGCATTCGTCTTGTTCTCGTCTTTCATCTGCATAGCTCCTTGCCATGTACTCATGTTCAACACCATCGATTGTCGCACGAAAAAGGGCGGCGGACCCAATTGGATCCGCCGCCCTTGGCGTTTAGAGACTGCTGGCAGATTTTAAGGCATGTCCCATAAATCTACTCGGCGTCGGGGACCTCGTAGGTGGCCGCCGGCGTGTTGTCGCACACGACGGTAAAGCCGCCGTCCTTGTCGACATCGACCGTCACCTGATCGCCCTCGCGCACCGTGCCGTCGATAATGGCGGCCGCGATGGCATCCACGACCTCGCGCTGGACCAGGCGCTTGAGCGGACGGGCACCAAAGACCGGGTCCAAGCCGCCCACGGCGAGCATCTGCTTGGCCGCCGGGGTGATGGCAAGCGTCATGCGCTCCTTGGCCAGACGCGCGCGGACGTCGGCAAGCTGGATGTCGACGATCTTCTCGATCTGCGCCATGTCGAGCGGATGGAACACCACGATGTCATCGATACGGTTGAGGAACTCGGGGCGGAAGGTCTGAGCCATGGCCGCGTCGACCTGATGGCGCATCTCCTCCTCGTCCTTGCCGGAAAGCTCGGCGATAGCCTTGGAGCCCACGTTGCTCGTCATGATGATGATCGTGTTCTTGAAGGACACCTGGCGACCCTGGCCATCGGTCAGACGACCGTCGTCAAGCACCTGCAACAGCACGTTGAAGACATCCGGGTGAGCCTTCTCCATCTCGTCGAGCAGGATCACGGAGTACGGACGACGGCGCACGGCCTCGGTGAGCTGGCCGCCCTCGTCGTAACCCACGTATCCCGGGGGCGCACCGATCAGACGCTGGACGCTGAACTTCTCCATGTACTCGGACATGTCGATACGCACGAGCGCGCGCTCGTCGTCGAACAGGCACTCGGCCAGCGCCTTGGCGAGCTCGGTCTTGCCTACGCCGGTGGGGCCCAGGAAGAAGAAGCTGCCGATGGGCTTGTCCGGATCGGAGAGGCCCGCGCGGCTGCGGCGCACGGCCGCGGCGACAGCGGAGACGGCCTCGTCCTGGCCGATAACGCGCTTGTGCAGCTCGCCCTCCAGGCCCTTGAGCTTGTCGAGTTCGCCCTGCATCATCTTGGACACGGGTACGCCGGTCCAGGCGCTTACGACCTCGGCAATCTCATCGGAGGTCACCTGCTCGTTGAGGCCTTCGCCATTCTGCTCCTTTTGCGCCTCGAGCGCGGCCTCGGACTCCTGAATCTGCTGCTGCAGGCCCGGGATCACGGCGTAGCGCAGCTCGGACGCACGGCCCAGATCGCCGTTGCGCGTCGCGCGCTCCTCTTCGCTCTTGGCCTCGTCAAGCTGGCTCTTAAGCTCCTGCACGTGGTCAATGGCGTTCTTCTGGTTGAGCCAGCCGGCCTTTTGCACGTTGAGTTTTTCCTGGACCTCGGCAATCTCCTGGCGCAGGGCCTCCAGACGCTCCTTGGAGGCGTCATCGGTCTCTTTCATGAGCGCCTGTTCCTCGATCTGCAGCTGAGTGAGCTGACGCGTGGTGGCGTCGATCTCGACCGGCATGCTGTCGAGTTCCATGCGCAGGCGGCTTGCCGCCTCATCGACCAAATCGATGGCCTTGTCGGGCAGGAAGCGGTCGGCGATGTAGCGATCGGAGAGGTCGGCAGCTGCCACGAGCGCGCTATCGGTGATATGCACACCGTGGAAGATCTCGTACTTCTCCTTGAGGCCACGCAGGATCGAAATGGTGTCCTCGACGGTAGGCTCGGAGACCATCACGGTCTGGAAACGACGGGCGAGCGCCGCGTCCTTCTCGATGTACTTGCGGTATTCGTCGAGCGTGGTCGCGCCAATCGCGTGCAGGTCGCCACGGGCGAGCGCCGGCTTGAGGATGTTGCCGGCGTCCATGGAGCCCTCGGTGGCACCCGCGCCCACGATGGTGTGGAGCTCATCGATGAACAGGATGACCTTGCCTTCGGACTTCTGTACCTCCTTGAGCACAGCCTTCAAGCGGTCCTCGAACTCGCCGCGGTACTTGGCGCCGGCGACCAGCGCGCTCATGTCGAGCTCGATGAGGTCGCGGTCGCGCAGCGTGCTCGGCACGTCGCCAGCCACGATACGCTGGGCGATGCCCTCGACGATGGCCGTCTTGCCGACACCCGGCTCGCCGATGAGCACGGGGTTGTTCTTGGTGCGGCGGGACAGGACCTGAATGGTGCGACGGATCTCGTCGGTACGGCCAATGACCGGGTCGAGCTTGCCGGCGCGGGCAAGGTCGCAGATATTGCGGCCGTACTGTTCCAGCGCCTCAAACTGGGTCTTGTCCTCGGCGGACGTCACGCGGTCATCGCCACGCAGCTCCTCGTAGACCTGCTCGATACGCTCCTTGGTGACGCCGGCGTCGCGCAGCACGCGGCCCGCCTCGCCCTTGTCCTCGGCAAGCGCCATCAGCAGATGCTCGGTCACCACAAAGCTGTCGCCCATCTTGGTGGCCTTCTTCTCGGCCTTTTCGATGACGCGGACGAGCTCGTTGGACAGGCCCATCTGCTGGCCCTCGCCCGAAACCTTGGGCGCGTGGTCGATGGCATCTTGCGTGGAGCGTGCGAGCTGAGCCGGGTCGGCACCAATGCGCTCTATGATCACGGAGATATTGCGCTCGCCGGCACCGAGCAGGGCAGACAGCAGATGAATCGGCTCCACCGCGCCGGCCTGCGCATCGGCAGCCGTGCTCATGGCGGTCTGCAGCGCCTCGCGCGACGTCATTGCTAGCTTATCGATTCTCATGGAATCACCTCTCTTGGGGCGGCCGCCCTACGGGGCGGCTTCACGTTGTTCGAGAAGTATTGTTGCCAGCTTTGCGCGATCTTATACACGAATCTAAGTCTCTATATATAAGATTTTCTGAGTGATTAAGAGATAGGGTACTGAGATGTCAGCCCGCCGCTGCCCAGGCGCACTACCGTCTCGATCTGTAACATCTAGCAGCCATTTTTGATCCTAGATGTTACAGATCGAGATGAAATGCTCAGCGGCGCCCGTTTATCTAAATCTGTAACAACTACTCGGCAAATAGGGCCCTATCTGTTACAGATTGAGACAAACAGAAGACACCCGAATCGAAAATCTAAATCTGTAACACCAGGCCCACTTTTAGCGGCCAAGATGTTACAGATCGAGACAAACCGAGAACTACTACAAAGGGGACGGGTACCTTTGTGGTGGTTGCAGTCTCTATTTACTTGCCGAACCCGTGCTTCCCGATTCGCCGCTCCAGGGCATCTCATCCTCGAAGAGCCATATACGGGCAGACCCACTATCGCGTGCAGTCTGCGGGTCGGGCAAGCAGGTCTGTTCATAGGCATCTTGGATACACTGACCCATAAAATCGTTGAGCTCGGCCTGGTCGCCCTCCATGACATAGGCTGCATCGCCGGCCATGATGTAAATACCCGGACCCTCATTGCCCTCGTAACCCGGATCGTACGAGACATCACATAACTTTGCGCCGTTTGCAGTGTCCAGCTCGATGGAAGAGTGGCATCCGCCAACCATGTCGTTCGCTTTTGCCCGATAGGACGCATATCCGTACCAACGCTTAAATGTTTTGCCCTTGAGTAGCTCGGACGCCCTATCGATCAGGCTTGTATCCGTGGTATAGCGCATGGCCCCAAGCTGAATACTCGGATAATTGCTAATACCCAGCACAGCCGGCTGCTCATCAAAATCAACGGTAATGGTCTCGGGCTTGTCGTCGCCGGTCAGAAGTTCGACAGATTGAGCCACAGGCTTGACCAACGGCTCCGTCACCGCAGCAGGTAGAAATGCCATACCGACAGCGCCCGCGCCAACCACAGCGATCGCAAGCGCCAAGACAATCAATCCAATACGGGCAGAACGGCTCACGGCAAAACACCCCACAATGCAAACCTTCGCCACCTGCACTAATGATACCGCCAGCTAACACTATTACCAAAAGAAGCCGCGCGCTCCTCACCACCACAAAGGGGACAGGCACCTTTGTGGTGGTTTTCGACGCTAACGGTCGACCATCTCGCGCCATGAGATTAAACTTGAATTGTTCTCTGAACATATCCATTTCTGCCTATCCTCAACAGATCTTTGTCTCGAGGAGCGCATATGAAGCCGTCTCATTCCACCGGCCGCAACGTCATCGCCATTCTCGCCATACCCATCGTGATGCTCTTCCTTATCGTCATCACGCCCTTTTCTTTTGGTATCGCCTCGCCCTTCGATCTTTGCGGGATGATCGACGCCGGCTCGCGTGCCACCTCGCTCTCCTTTGTCTGCCGTGGCGTGTTCTACGAATATGCAATTCCCACCGGAAGTTGGCAGTCCAAGTTACCGTTGCTCGGCAAGGTCGACGGATGCTCCCCCTATTTCTGCCTTGAACCTCAGGCGCTAAACTATCTGATCGACGACCAGCCACTCGACTCCATCACCCTCGCCTACGACTACGCACCAAACACCGATGAGCGCCACATGAACCAAGTCCTCGACAAGCTGCTTGGACAGTGCGGGCTCACCGCGGAAGCCGGTCGAACCATCTATAGCAACCGGAAATTAAAGCGAACAGAACTCCGCCGTGTCGGAAAAATCAAAGGGCGAAACGGGGCCGCCTACTGGGATGCCTGGGCAACACGCGACAAGGGCGAATTCGGACACAGCACCTATATGGTCACTGTCTACACCAAAGACGGAATTAAGGACAATGTTGACGATTTCGCGTCATCCAAACTCGGCATCCCCAAAACAACCAAACCCGCCAGCCCGGATGAAATCCTGTAGGGACGCTCATTAGAATGTCGTTCAACGAGCACGGCAACATCGAGCTCGCCCCCCACCACCACGAAAGGGACAGGCCCCTTTGTGGTGGTTTTCGACTCTGGCACTCGACTGTCTCGATCTGTAACATCTAGCGGCCCTTTTCGATCTTAGATGTTACAGATTGAGATGAAATGATCAGCGGCGATCGTTTGTCTCAATCTGTAACAACCGCTCGTCAAATAGGGGCCCAGATGTTACAGGTCGAGATAAACGGGACCGCCACAAAGGCGCCTGTTCCCTTTGTGGCGGTTTTCGACAAAAAAGAAGCCGCCCCATTAACAGAGGCGGCATCAAGCAAGTCTATTTATTGGCGTCCCTCAAGACCCAACGAGAACGCAGAAATGTAGCCCAGGGCTTACCCTTTCCTGAACGCGACCCTCGCGAAGCGCGTGAGCGGGCGGGAAAGGGTAAGCCCCGGGCGGACAATTAAGTGCGTTACTCGGCAGCGGCCTTGAACTTGTTGTAGTTGATCAGGCAGCCGGCCTTG
>URVZ01000029.1 GCA_900551365.1 uncultured Collinsella sp. | reverse complement strand
GCCGCCGGGCTTGGCGGTGAGGTCGCCCATCATGTTGGAGAAGCCGCCGTCGACCTTGATGGCGTCGCCGGTGGTGAAGTCCGAGCGCGTGGACGCCAGGAACATGACGGCGTTGGCGATATCGCTGACCTCGCCGATGCGGCGCGTGGCGATCAGACGGCTGCGGCTCTTTTCGACCTCGGGGTCGGCGTAGAAGTTGGCCGACATCGGGGTCTTAACGAAGCAGGGTTCGACGCAGTTGGAGCGGACGCCGTAGGGGCCCCACTCGGCGGCGAGCATCTTGGACATCATGTTGACGCCCGCCTTGGTGGAGCTGTACACGCCCGAGAACGTCTCGGGGGAGTGGCTGGCGACGGTTGAGATGTGCACCAGGCGACCCTGGCCGGCCTTGATCATCTCGCGACCAAAGCGCTGCGAGGTGATGAAGTAGCCGGTGAGGTTGACGTTGAGCACCTGCTCCCAGTCGCTCAGCGGCAGGTCCTCCATAGCGGCGAAGCGCAGGATGCCGGCGGTGTTGACGAGGACGTCGACGCGGCCGAAGTTGGCGATGGTGGCGTCGACGGCGGCCTGAACCTCGGCCTCGTCGGTGGCGTTCATCTTGTAACCCTCGGCGTGGATGCCAAACTCGGCAGCGAGGTCGGCGGCAGCGGCCTTGACCTTCTCCTCGTCCAGGTCGAGCATGACGACGTTGGCGCCATTGCGGGCGAACTCGCGGCAAATCTCGACGCCCATACCGCCGAGTGCGCCGGTCACGGCGCAGACATCGCCCTCGAGCTTAAGCCAGTTGCTCATAGGAACTTCCCTTCTTGTGCCTCCCGGTGGGTCGCTCCCATTAACCGACCCACGTGGTTTTCGCTGGTTATCGTATGCTTTGCATTTGCGCAGGTGAATTGCATATTTGTTAGAATGGCGTTAACCGTAGGTTTACACTGTGCGATGCAGTTTATTCTCAATTGAGCGCGTGACCTGCGAAAACAACCCCCTGTGGCACCATGCGGTCACAGGCGCGAAAACGGGAGATTGACGTGTACGATCGACGACTCGAGGCCATATCGGCTGCCGCGGAGCTGGGAAGCTTCTCGCGTGCGGCGGCAAAATTGCGTGTGTCGACTCCGGCGCTCGTCAAGCAGGTGTCGGGCTTCGAGGCCGAGTTCGGCATCACGCTGTTCGAACGCTCGCACTCAGGCGTTAAGGTGACGCCGGCCGGCGCACTACTGGTGGACGACGCGCGCTCGATCATGCGGCAGTCCGAGGACGCACTGCGCCGTGCCCGACGTGCGGCGGGCGACGGCGGTGCCGTGCGCCTGGGCGTGTCGATGATGTGTCCGGGGCGCCAAACGCTTTCGATGTGGACGGGCATCCACGATCTGGAGCCGTCGCTGCGATTTGAGATTGTGCCGGTAAGCGACCTCTACGACGAGCGCGAATCCGTCATGCGCAGCCTTGGTCGCGAGGTGGATGTAGTGCAGTCGAGTTTTTCGACGCCGCGCTGGGGTGATGCCTGCCAAAAGCTCCGCATCGTCAACGTGCCGTTTTATATCGACGTGCCGCGCACGAGCCCGCTGGCGCGCAAGACACGCATTACGGTCGCCGACTTGGAGGGCATGCGCCTGCGCGTGCTCCGCCACGGCAACGACGCCATGGACAGCCTGCGCATCGACCTGTTGGCCGACGGCGGCGTGGACGTGATTGACGTGGATAGCTTCGACTTTGCGCTCTTTAACGAGGCGGAGGAAAAGGGCGACGCGGTGCTCACCTGCGGCGCATGGTCGGGCGTGCACCCGGCCTTTGTGGGCGTGCCGTTCCTGTGCGGTCGCGAGGTACCGGTCTTTCTGCACTACCCGCTCGAGCCCACCCTCCAAGTCCAAAAATTCGTCAACGCCATGGCACAACTTCTCAAATAGCTATCGTGTCGATGATTCTTTAATTCCCGTCCTAGAAAAATCATCTGGTAGAGTTGACCTCACGTGAATTCCAGCACGTTGCGTACTACCTGTGCTTTTGTCATTTGGGGGAGTGAACTTGTGAATACTTCTGTCGCCAAGAAAGCCAGCCGGGCGGTGCGCCTGCTCATGATGGTGCTCACGGCAGTTCTCATCTTCTTCTTCATCAATGTTATGCTGCTCGTCTCCGATATCCAGGGCACGGCGCGCGTGGTCAATTACGCCGGTCTGGTGCGCGGTACCACGCAGCGAATCGTTAAGCTCGAGGATGCGGGCCAGCCTCAAGATGACCTGCTCAAAGCCGTGGATTCATACATCAACGGTTTGCGTTACGGAAGTGACGACCTCAACCTCGTCCGTCTCGACGACGACGAGTATCAGGCAAAGATGACCGAGCTTGCAAATTATTTTGATGAGCTTTGCGCCGAGATCAGCCGCGTGCGCGAAGTCGGCTACGAGAGCACCGATATCATCGCGATGAGCGAGGAGTTCTTTGGTATTTGTGACGATGCCACACGACTCGCAGAGGACTACTCTCAGGAGAAGGCGTCGGCGCTCAACTATCTCGAGGGCTTGGTGATCATCGACATCGTGGGCTTGGTGGCGACCTTTGCGGTCGAACTTGTTCGCGCGGTGCGCACTGCCGCGCTCAACCGCGAGCTGCAGAGCAAAGTCTATCTCGACGAAGCCACGGGACTGCCCAACAAGAACAAGTGCGAGGAGATCTTGGGGCAGGAGCGGCCTGTCTCCGCGGAGGCGCCCGTTGCGGTGTGCGTCTTCGACCTTAACAATCTGCATACGGTCAATAACAACTTCGGCCACGAGAAGGGCGACGAATACATCCGTTCTTTTGCCCAGCAGCTGGGGTGCGTGGCGTCCGAGACCTGCTTTGTGGGCCGCGACGGCGGCGATGAGTTTATCGCGGTGCTGTGGGATGCCGATCGAACTGCTGTGGAGTCCTGTCTCGCTCGGGTTCGTGCGAACGTGAACGAGTATTCCGAGGCTCACCCCGACATGCCTATCAGCTATGCGGTGGGCTATGCACTTTCCAGTGATTTTGATGAACCGCCTACGATGCGCGAGCTCTTTTCCCAGGCCGACAAAAACATGTACATCGACAAGAACCGCGTAAAGACAGCCGAGGCAGCCGGGCCGCAACGCGAGGAACGGTAAGCTTGTAACAAAGGGCATAGAAAAGCCTCCGCAGCTCGTGTGGCTGCGGAGGCTTTATTCGTTGCGGCGCATTGTGTTTGGGTCGTTGAGATGAGTCGATTTGCCCCGAAAGAGGAGGGCATTGACCTTAGGGTCATGCCCGACGAATGAGCGGCAAATCGGCCATCTCGGCGGGCCGAACTACTCCAGCTCAAACGCTCCGGTGTAGAGCTGGTAGTAATATCCGCGCTTGGCGATCAGCTCGTCGTGGTTGCCGCGCTCGATGATGCGGCCGTGGTCCAGGCAGATGATCGCGTCGGAGTTGCGCACGGTGGACAAGCGGTGTGCGATGACAAACGTCGTACGGCCTTCCATGAGCTTATCCATGCCTGCCTGCACGATAGCCTCGGTGCGGGTGTCGATGGAACTCGTGGCCTCGTCCAGAATCATCGCCGGTGGATCGGCGACGGCGGCGCGGGCGATCGAAATCAGCTGGCGCTGGCCCTGCGACAGCTGGGCGCCGTTGCCGGTGAGCATGGTGTCGTAGCCGTCGGGCAGACGGGTGATAAAGTCGTCCGCACCGGCGAGCTTTGCCGCTGCGATGCATTCCTCGTCGGTGGCATCCAGATTGCCGTAGCGGATGTTATCCATCACGGTGCCGGTGAACAGGTTTACGTCCTGCAGCACGACGCCCAGCGAGCGGCGCAGATCGGCCTTGCGAATCTTGTTGACGTTGATGCCGTCGTAGCGGATCTTGCCGTCGGCGATGTCATAGAAGCGGTTGATGAGGTTGGTGATGGTCGTCTTGCCGGCACCGGTGGCACCGACAAACGCGACCTTCTGGCCCGGCTTGGCGTACACAGACACGCCGTGCAGCACCTCGTGGTCGGGCGTGTAGCCAAAGTCGACGTTGTCCATGACCAGGTCGCCGCGCAGCGGTACGTACTCGATCTCGCCGGTTGCGCGGTGCGGATGTTTCCACGCCCACATGCCGGTGTGGTGGTCGGCCTCCTCGAGCTGCCAGGTATCGGGGTTCACCTGTGCGTTGACGAGCGTCACATAGCCTTCGTCGGCCTCGGGCTCCTCGTCGATGAGTTCAAAGATACGGTCGGCGCCGGCGAGGCCCATGACCACGGCGTTGATCTGCTGCGAAATCTGACCAATCTGTCCGCAGAACTGCTTGGTCATGTTGAGGAACGGCACCACGACGGCGATGGACAGCGCCATGCCCGAGATGCTCAGGTTGGGCACGCCCAGCGCCAGGAAAATGCCGCCGGCAAGGGCCACCAGCACGTAGAGCAGGTTGCCCAGGTTCATAAGGATGGGCATGAGGATGTTGGCGTACATGTTGGCCTTTTGCGAGACCTCGAAGAGCTTTTCGTTGCGCTCGTCAAAATCGGCCTCGGCGGCAGACTCGTGGCAGAATGCCTTGACGACCTTCTGGCCGTTCATGACTTCCTCGATATGGCCCTCGACCACGCCGAGCTCGGTCTGCTGCGCGATAAAGAAGCGCGCGGAGTTGGAGCCGAGCAGCTTGGTCATAAAGGTCATAAAGGCGACGCCGGCAATGATGACCAGGCACATCCACATGCTGTAGTACAGCATGATGAAGAACACGGTGACGATGACGATGATCGTCATGAGCAGGTTGGGCAGCGACTGGCTGATCATCTGGCGCAGCGTGTCGATGTCGTTGGTGTAGTGGCTCATGATGTCGCCGCGCTGGTGCGTGTCGAAGTAGCGAATCGGCAGGTCCTGCATGCGGTTGAACATCTTTTCGCGCAGCTTCTCGAGCGAGCCCTGCGTGATGACGGCCATGGCGCGGTTCCAGAAGAGCGAGGAGACGACGCCCACGGCGTAGATGCAGCCGAGGGTGGTCACGAGCTTCAGAATCTTGGGCTGCGCGGCCGTCCAGTCGCCCGACTGCCACGATTCGCTAATGACCTGCAGCGCGCTCTGGAGAAACGTCGCGCCGATGGAGTTGATGATGGCGCAGAGCACAACGCCGGCGACGACGAGGGGCAAAAGCACGGGGTAGAAGCCAAAGAGCATCTTGATCAGGCGCGTCATGGTGCCGCCCTTGCGGTTGCGCGCGCGCTCGGCGGTAGCGGCCTTACTCATGTGCCTCGCCTCCTTCCTGGGTCTGAGCTTGCGGTGCGGATGCCTCGGTGTCGGCTGCGGCGGTCTCGCCCGCGTCCTCGCCTTCGGCACTCATCTTATTTTGCGAGGTAAAGGTCTCGCGGTAGATCTCGCTCGTCTTGAGCAGCTCATCGTGGTTGCCGATGTCCTTGATGCGGCCGCCCTCCATGACGATGATGCGGTCGGCGTCCTGCACGGAGCTGATGCGCTGGGCGATGATGAGCTTGGTCGTGTTGGGCAGATAGCTCGCCAGGCCCTCGCGGATCTTGGCGTCGGTCTTGGTGTCGACGGCGCTCGTGGAGTCGTCCAGGATCAAGATCTTGGGGCGACGCAGCAGGGCACGCGCGATGCACAGGCGCTGCTTCTGGCCGCCGGAAACGTTGGAGCCGCCCTGCTCGATCCAGGTGTCGTAGCCCTTGGGGAAGCCGTCGACAAACTCGTCGGCGCAGGCCAGATGTGCGGCCTCGCGGACTTCCTCGTCGGTGGCGTTCGGGTCGCCCCAGCGCAGGTTCTCGGCGATGGTGCCGCTAAACAGCACGTTTTTCTGCAGGACCATGGCTACCTGGTGGCGCAGCGCGTCCAGGTCGTAGTCGCGCACGTCCACGCCGCCGACGCGCACGGTGCCCTCCGTGACATCGTACAGACGGGCGATCAGGTTCACGAGCGTCGACTTGGCCGAGCCGGTGCCACCGATAATGCCGATGGTCTCGCCGCTCTTAATATGCAGGTCGATATCGTCGAGCGCCTGGCGGCGGGCATGCTCGGAATACTTAAAGCTCACGTGATCGAAGTCGATGGAGCCGTCGGCAACCTCGTGCACGGGCTCGGTCGGGTTAGCGATCGTGGGCTCGGCGGCCAGCACCTCGGTAATGCGGTGCGCCGACTCGTCTGCCATGGTTACCATGACAAAGATCATCGACAGCTGCATTAGGCTCATCAGAATCTGGAAGCCGTAGGTAAAGATGGAGGAGAGCTGGCCCACGTCGAACAGGGTGCCCTGGCTCGTGATGATGAGCTTGGAGCCCAGGTAGATGATGACGACGAACGCGCCGTTGACGCAGATGTTCATCATGGGGTTGTTGAAGGCGAGCAACTTCTCGGCGCGGGTGAAGTCCATCTGGACGTCGCGCGCGGCGGTGGCGAACTTCTCCTTCTCGTAGTCCTGGCGCACGTAGCTCTTGACCACGCGCATGCCGGTGACGTTTTCCTCGACGGATTCGTTGAGGGCGTCGTACTTGTGGAACACGCGGGCAAAGATCGGACGTACCTTGTAGATGATAAAGAACAGGCCAAAGCCCAGCAGTGGGATGATGACCAGGTAGACAAACGAGACGCTGCCGCCCATGGCGTAGGCCATGGTAAAGGCGAAGATCAGCACCAGCGGCGAGCGCACGGCGATGCGAATGAGCATCATAAAGGCCTGCTGCACGTTGTTGATGTCGGTGGTGAGGCGGGTGACGAGCGAGGAGCTCGAGAACTCGTCGATGTTGGCGAAGCTGAACGTCTGGATCTTGTAGAACAGGTCGTGACGCAGGTTCTTGGCAAAGCCGCAGCTGGCATGGCTGCAGGTGATGCCCGCGGCGGCGCCAAAGGCGAGTGACGTCAGCGCGATGAGTACGAGAAGGCCGGCGGTGGGCAGCATCTCGGTAACGGCGGTGCCGTCCTTGATGGCGTCGATCATGTCGGCGGTGATAAACGGGATCATCATCTGGCAGATTACCTCGCCAAGCACCAACAGCGGCGTGGCGATCGTGACCTTCATGTAATCGCGGATGCTGCCCATAAGGGTTTTAATCATCCAGTTCCTCCCAGGTTACGCGGATTTTCTCGAGCATCTCGGCGAGCTGTTCGCGCTCGTCGTGGGTGAGCGCGCTAAAGGCCTGTTCCCTAAAGCGGATGCGCGAGGCTTGGTCGATGCGGGCCTTCTCCCAGCCGATCTCGGTTAGGCGAATGGTGAGCTGCCGGCGATCTTTTGGATTGCGGCTGCGCTCGATGATGCCGGCGCACTCGAGCTTGGACAAGATTTCGGAAAGCGACCCCGGCTTGAGGTCGAAGTGCATGCCGAGTTCCTGCTGCGACATCTCGCCGCCGGGCTGCTTGGCCAGCAGGCAGATGATGGGCGCCTTGCCGGACACGCCTCCGCCATGAAAATGCATGTAATGGCCGCAAAAACCCAGGCCGCTCAGGATGCGCTTGGCGAGTTTGTCTTCTGAGCTAACCGCTTCGGGTATGTCTACCGGTTGCGACGGGTCACCGCCGGGCTCGTGCGAACAAAGGTTAAGAGGTTCATCGCACATGAATTAGTGTTGCTCCTTTCTTTAGTTAGGTAGTGGAATTGTTTTGTGCCTAACTAATCTAGGAGTGGCCGACAGGAATGTCAAGGTACCAAACTTATTGTTACGCGGTTTTACCAAACCGCGTAACGGCTCGACGCTGCAAACGTCCCTAAGCGGCAATCTGGCGTTCAATCGTCGGGCATGGCCACAAGGCCTATGCCCTCCTCTTTCACGCCACCTTGCTCGCTTAGGAACGTTTTCGCTGTCCGTCCTCAACCTGCAGCGTTGCCCTGGTTGGCACTTGGGGACGTTCCTTTTCTGACGGCACCTAGGGACACCCCTTGTCAAGGCTTTGGTGCAAACTTCCGTCTGCAGCGTTCCCTGCGCTACACTTAGTCGCACTGTGGCGACTTTGCGCCGCTCCCGACCCAAGGGGGACTCTCATGAAGAACACTCAGCTGCTGCTGATCAACGATATGTGCGGCTACGGCAAGGTCGCGCTTTCCGCCATGCTGCCGGTGCTGTCGCACATGGGTTACCGTATCCATAATCTGCCGACGGCACTTGTGTCCGATACGCTCAACTACCCCAAGTTCTACATCCACGACACCACGGAGTACGTGCGTCAGAGTCTTGCCATCTGGGAAGAGCTCGGCTTTGAGTTCGACGCCATCTCGACCGGCTTTATCGTGACCGAGGAAGAGACGCGCATCATCTCGGACTTTTGCCACCGCCGTGCGCAAAAGGGCACCAAGGTGTTCGTCGACCCCATCATGGGCGACAACGGCAAGCTCTATGCGGGCGTGCCCGAGTCCACGATTGGCCTTATGCGGCACCTGCTCGAGTGCGCCGACTACGCGGTTCCCAACTACACCGAGGCCTGTTTGCTCACCGACACGCCTATCGTCGAGCAAATCACGCCCGATGAGGCCCGCGCCCTTGTGGACGCCGTGCGCGAGCTGGGTGCCAAGTCGGTGGTCATTACGAGCGCCGTAGTCAATGGCACGAACGCGGTTATCGGTTACGACCATGTGGCGGGGGAGTACTTTACGATTCCCTTTGAGCTCATTCCGGTCTATTTCCCGGGCACGGGCGACACGTTCTCGGCGGTGCTCGTCGGCCGCGTTATGGCAGGCTGGAGTCTGCAGTGCGCGACGTCCGATGCCATGCGTGTGGTGGCTGAGCTTATCGAGCGCAATGCCGACCAAGAGGACAAGTCGGCCGGCCTTCCCATCGAGGCCTGCCTGGATGTGGTTGACCATGAGTAACGCCGACGAGAGCAGCACCGAGGCAGCGGGCGAGAACAGGCCGCTCGGCGCGCCGCGTGGCAAGCGTCCGCGTATCCGTATTAGCTGCGTGGACCAGCTGGGTGCGTGCCGTTGTCACCACGGGCACAAGCCGGGCGATGTCTTCGACTTCGATCGCGATCGCGGCAAGATGTGCGCCATGGCCTGCCACGTGGGCTTTCCCTATATCGATATCCTGCGCTATGGCGGGACCGTGCCTGGCAACGAGCCCGGCACGGCAAAGTTCTGCTGCCCCGAAGTCGATACACTGAACGTTTGGCTTGCCGAGATCGTCGACGAGTAATCGAGCGTGGATTTTCTCCCGTTTAGAGCGCGCTTGAACGCTCAAAGTGGGAGAAAATCCACGCTCATTTTTCATGTGGGAGATTATCCACGCTCGTTTCGCGCCGAAGGCGTGGCCTGCGACCTCGCTTGCCTACAGTTGCTCGAGCATAGCGATGCAACCGTCGAGCACGTCGCGGTAGGTGGCATCGAAGTTGCCGGTGTACCACGGGTCGGCCACGTCGCCGGGACGCTCGGTCCAATCGAGTAGACGCGAGATTTTGTCATCGGGGTCCTTACCAAAGATGCGGTGCAGGCCGCGGGCGTTCTCGGCATCCATGTAGACGATGTGATCCCAGTCGCCATACTCCGCGCGACGCACCTGGCGCGCGCGGTGGGCAACGACGGGAATCCCGACTTCGCGCAGCTTGGCGACCGTGCCTTGGTGCGGCTGGTTGCCAATCTCCTCGGTCGACGTCGCAACGGAATCGATGACAAACTCGCCCTCGCGCCCAGCGCGGTGCACCAGCTCGGTAAACACCGACTCAGCCATCGTCGAGCGACAGATGTTTCCATAACAGATAAACAGTACACGTTGCATGCGCGGTTCCTTTCATATAGAAGGCTGCTAAGGAGTCGAAGCCGGGCGCATGCCAAGTTTTATTTCTTGGCCAGTTTGAAGTAACGCTCAAATATCAATTCGAAAACGTAATAGAACATCAATCGACTATCGAGGTCCATGCCGCCCAAGCGGATTTCCTTTTGCACAGTGTAGATAGGGTAGTCGGCTAGTTTCGAGAGAGAATTCCGAGAAAAGCCGGTGAGCGTGACAACCTTGCATCCGCGCGTTTTGGCTATCGATGTGGCGTCAATAGACACCTGCGTCTCGCCGCTTACGGAAACGCTGAAGACCAGGTCGTTTTTGCCGAGGAGTTCTGCGTAATGCCTCATGACATGGCGTTCACTGAGCGTATCGGTGTTCTTGCCCATTATTTTGAGCTTTTCAGCCATCTCGAGGCACGGGTATTTCGAAAAGCCCGAGCAAAAGAACACGATATGCGAGGCGTCCTGGATAAGACTCACAACCGAATCGATGACCCGGTCGTTAAGCAGATCTTTGGTCTGTACGAGCTGGATGTCGAGCGGAAGCGTCTCGATAGTGAATCGATTGCGGTCGAGCGAGGCGGAATACGATTGTTTGAGCTCCGTAAACCCCGAGAAGCCAAGCTTATGGGCAAGCCTGACGATTGTATTGGGAGCGACAAAGAACCGTTCAGCAACGCTCTTAAGCGTGACATCGTCAATATCATCGCGCAGTTCGATGATGTAGCGCATGATCTCGCTTTCGAGATCGTTGAGCTTGCTCTCGCCAGCTCGCACATGATCATAAAAAGATTCTTGATCTTTCATAAGATGTTTCAGCCCCTCGCACCTCGCCGTATATATGGTACCGCTTTGTGTTGCCGGGTGAGAAATCGGTAATCGGTCAAGATTGCCTATTGCCCATGAACTGGGCAAACGTGCGTGTCTGCCTACACATATCTGTGTTGTGAGCGAAATCATGTGTCCCCGTTTCGCATTGGCCCACACGGGGGCTCGCAAATGATCTCAGGTCGCAAAATATCAATCGAAACGAAGCAAGCCGAGGACAACCGCGGAGCCCAAGGTCTTCGAGAACACCGATCAGCCAACCCTGGAGGGACGGAACATGAAGGATAAGCTCAATATTGTGATCGTTGGCGGCGGCTCCACGTGGTGCCCTGGCATTCTTAAAGCCCTGACCAAGCACATGGACATTCTGCCGCTGAACCGCGTGATGCTCTATGACATCGATGCCGAGCGCCAGCGCCCGATCGGCGAGTTTGGCAAGATCCTCTTCGCCGAGGAGGAGCCCGGTGTGGAGTTTGGTTACACCACCGATAAGGAGGAGGCTTACACCGACGTTGACTTCGTGCTCTGCCAGATTCGTACCGGCGGCTACGAGATGCGCAGCAAGGATGAGAAGATTCCGCTGCATATGGGAATCATCGGCCAGGAAACGGTGGGCCCTGGCGGCATGGCTTACGGTATGCGCTCCATGCATGATATGGTTGAGATCGTCAACGACGTTCGCGCTCATAGCCCGGAGGCGTGGATTATCAACTACACCAACCCGGCTGCTATTGTGGCATATGGTCTCGAGCGCGTCCTGCCCGATGAGCATCGCGTCCTCAACATCTGCGACCAGCCTGTCAACCTCATGCGCTCTTACGGTCGCCTGCTCGGTCGCGATATGAGCAAGACGGAGCCCGTGTACTTCGGCCTCAATCACTTCGGTTGGTTCAAGCACATCTACGATGAAGAGGGCCATGACCTCGTGCCGCAGATTAAGGAGTACACGGAGAAGAACGGCTTCCTTCCTGCCGATGCCGAGCAGCGTGACCAGTCCTGGCTTGATACCTACGCCATGGTCAAGGACATGCTCGAGGACTTCCCCGACTATCTGCCCAACACTTATCTGCAGTACTATCTGTATCCCGAGTACAAGGTCGCTCACCTCGACCCCGACTACACTCGCTCCGACGAGGTTATCAACGGCCGTGAGAAGCGCGTATTCGCCGAGTGCAAGCGCGTTGCCGAAGTCGGTACCGCAAAGAACTCCTCGGTTGTGCAAAACGACGCTCATGGCGATATGATCGTGGAAATCACCTCGGCCATTTATCGCAACACCAACAAGACCTTCATTGTCATCGTGCCCAACAACGGCATTATCGAGGGCATGCCCGATGACGCCATGGTCGAGGTCGCGGCAAGCGTGGGCGCCAATGGCCCGCAGCCCTATGCTGTTGGCAAGATCGGTACCTTCTATCGCGGCCTTATGGAGAACCAGTACGCCTATGAGCGCCTGACTGTTGAGGCTTGGATGGAGGGTTCCTACGAGAAGGCTCTGCAGGCACTCACGCTTAATCGTCTGGTCGGTGACGCAAAGAAGGCTCGCAAAGTGCTCGACAAGCTCATCGAGGCCAATAAGGATTACTGGCCGGAGCTTAAGTAGCTAGTTCCATAGCGCTTGATAACTGTTATGGGGCGTGTGGGCTGTAGAGCTGCACGCCCCGTTTCTTTAAGAGGGGTATCCCATGAACAAAGATGAGCTGCTGGCAAAGTTCCAGCGCCTGGGCAAAGTCCTCATGACGCCTGTCTTGATCCTGCCAATCGCCGGCATCCTTCAGGGCTTTGGCAATGCCTTTACCAGCCCCACCCTTACGGCAGCTGTTCCCTGGCTTGCTGCTCCGGGCTTTGCGATCTTCTTTTCGATTCTCAAGGCCGCTGCCGGCATCGTTATGAACAACATCCCGGTTATCTTCTCGATTTGTCTCGCCTATGGCTTCGCCAAGTCCGAGAAGGCTACCGCGGCGCTTTGTGGCTTTTTGGGCTACATGTGCATGAATTCCGTGATGGGCACGTTCCTTACGGCGACTGGCGTTATCGATCCCGCGAATCTTACGACGGGCCAGAGCACGATCCTCGGTATCACCACGCTCGACACTGGCGTTATCGGCGGCCTTCTGGTGGGTGCAATCGTCGCATGGTTGCATAACCGTTACTACAAGATTGAGCTGCCTGCCGTGTTCTCCATCTTCAACGGCACGCGCTTTATCCCGGCGGTGACGCTGCTCTCATGCAGCATCCTCGCATTGGTCATGTCCTTTGTTTTCCCGTTTATTCAGAACGCTCTCGGTGCGCTGTCCGAGTTCATCAAGACTACGGGTGCCTTTGGTGCATTTGTCTACGGCGCCGGCGAGCGCATGCTCCTGCCTTTTGGCCTGCATCACTTTGTCTATTTGCCGTTCTTCTTCACGTCGCTCGGTGGCGTCGAGACCATCGACGGCCAGACTGTTCAGGGCGCTATCAATATCTACAACGCGATCCTGGGCTCTCCCAGCACGCCGTTTAGCATCGAGGTTAGCCGTTTTGTCATGAACGGCAAGGTTATCTTCGCCATGTTCGGCCTGCCTGGCGCTGCACTCGCCTTCTACAAGACGGCGCTTCCCAAGAACAAGAAGAAGACCGCAGCGCTCATGATCGCCATCGTGGTGCCTTGCATCCTCTCCGGCATTACCGAGCCGCTCGAGTACTCCTTCCTGTTTATCGCGCCCATCCTCTATGTGTTCCACGCTCTCATGGCTGGTCTTGCCTATGCGCTGACCTATATCCTGCAGTTCAACGTGGCTGGCTCCGCGTCCTTCGGCGGCCCGCTCTTGTCGCTTATCTTTAATGGCATCATGGGCGCCGCAAGGGGTTCCAACTGGCAGGTTATCCTATTCCTCGGCCCCATCTACTTCGTGGTGTACTACTTCGTCTTCAAGTTCATCATTCTTAAGAAGGGCCTTAAGACCCCCGGCCGCGAGGAAGAGTCCGACGATGAGGCCGAAAAGGCTCCCAAGACCGTGATCAGCGACCTCATTCCCGCCATCGTTGAGGCAGTGGGCGGCGACAACAATATTAAGTCTGTCGAGGCCTGTTTCACCCGTCTGCGCATCCAGCTCAATGACTGTGACAAGGTGGTTGATGACGCCGAGTTTACCGAAAAGCTCGAAGCGCGTGGCATCGTGCATGTCAACGGCGGCGTGCAGATTGTCTACGGCAACATGGCATCTAACTACGCAACTCAGATGCGCGAGCTGCTGGGCATGGAATAAACGACTCAAACACACAATCAAGATTAATACAGGTTGGCGTCCGATCCTTCAATCGGGCGCCAACCTGTGCTGTTTTGGGGTGAATGGGCAAGTACATGACGTGCTCGCTGCTCTCTTTTGGCGCTGCCTATCGTGTATTCGAACGCCTTGCGACGGTGAGGTGCGTTCTTTTCGGTTCTAGCGTGTTTGCGGCTAGCGCTGCGCCCGAAGTCGATTTGCACAGCTGATATACAGAGCGTTAACCGCGCTTTGCAGGCTCATGCCCTCAACCAAGGCGGTCGAGTACTCACTGAGTGACTCCGCGCTCACGGGTAGCAAGAGCTCACGCGCCCCGTTGTTATCGAATGTCATGTTGCTCGATATCCAAATAACGCGGCAACCTCGCCGCTTGGCCTCAACGTAAAGATTGAAGATATGGCTCGTCTTCCCTGAAAACGATACAAAGATGGTTAGATCGTCGGGTTGGAGCAGACAGAGCGACGTCTCCTGTCCCTTGACGGAGCCAAATGAGAAGCACAGTCGGTTTACGCGGCTCAGCTTTTCGCAGAGTGAGCGGGCGGCGAGATTGGAGAATGAGCTTCCGTATACGTAGACATTTTGCGCATCGAGAAGCCAGTCAACGGCCCGCTCGAGTCGATCCTCAGTGAGCAGGCGTTTTGTTTCAAGTAAAGAGGTCTCTACGATATCGAAATACCAGGGTATATCGATTTGCTTATGAGCCCTTGCCTCGGTTGTCTCACGCTGGAGCCAAGCGTTGAAGTCGTCAACTTGCTCTTTGAACGATCGAAAGTTCGAGCCGTTTACGCGCCTGCAGAAGCGCGAGATGGTCGCGGGCGATGTATTGCACGCGTGGGCAAGTTCTTCTATTGAGAGCTCTGGGATCTCGTCGTGATGGGAAAGGGCGTAGAGTGCGATGTGGGCGTCAAGGCTGCCGCCCTTCTCGACGTCTTCGATACAAGACCTGAGGTTCGAATAGACCTCGTACATCGACATTCAAATCACTCCAAACAATAATGCCCCGGAGCGGATATGTCATCTCCGGAGCATTGTGGTGAAGCTATGGGACGGATTTATTCCATGCCCAAGTATTCTCTCATTTCAACTTTGTAGACAGAAGCTTTATTGCCGTAAACGATCTGAACACCGCCGCCAACGTGCACGATGGCGCTGGCGCCGAGGTCTTTGGTGAAGACGCTGTCGTCCTTGACTAGGGCGGCGTCTTTGAGGCTGAGCCTCAGGCGAGTGAAGCAGGCGTTGACGCCCGAGATGTTATCGGCTCCGCCCACGGCTTCCACGATCTGCGGGATGAGCTCGCTTACCTGAACAGGTGCTTTGGAGTCGATGGCCGACGTGTCATCCGCTGCCTGCGTGTCATCATCCTCGCGGCCCGGGGTTTTGAGGTCAAATTTCTTGATAAAGGTGCGGAACAGCACGTAATAGATCCCGAAGTAAGCGATGCCGAGCGGAATAAGCCAGAACCAGTTGGAGCCTTTATCGGCGTTCATGATGCCGTTGAAGATCCACGAGAGGAGCGGTCCGCCGAAGGCGGAAGGCCCGGGCACATTGAACTGTACCAGGTAGGTGAGTACATACGCGGTGCCGCACAGCAGGGCGTGGACCACATAGAGTACGGGCGCTACAAAGAGGAAGGAGTACTCGAGCGGTTCGGTTATGCCCATGATGGCGGCCGGAATAACGGCGGCGATCATGAGGGAGCCGACCTTCTTCTTATTCTCGGGACGGGCACAGTGGTAGATGGCGAGTGCCGCCGCGGGCAGGCCGCACATGGCGAACAGCACCTTGCCGTTCATGACGTATTTTGAGATGTCGATGTCGTACATCATGCCGGGCGTGTTGAGCATGGCGTTGTAGATGTTGACAGCACCCTCGACGGTCTGGCCGTCAACCTGGATGCTACCGCCCAGAGAAGTGAAGAAAAACGGCAGGTAGATGAAATGATGCAGGCCGAAGGGCAGAAGCATGCGCTCGGAGAAGCCATAGATGAACGCGCCAAACACCCCGGTAGAATCGATGAGTGTCGAGGCGGCCTTTAGGCCGGTTTGCACAAACGGAAACACGAAGGCGAGCGCAACGCCCACTAGGCTTGCGAAAACGACGGTGAGGGCGGGGACGCAGCGTGTGCCGTTGAAGATACCGAGCACCGGTGGAAGCTGCACCTTATAGAATCGGTTGTGGATCCACGCGACGACCAAGCCGATGATGATGCCGCCGAATACGCCAGTGTCGAGTGTGGTTACGCCCAGGATGGCGTTCTGACCGGTCTGCAGGTTGGCGGGATCGATGGTGCCCAGCAGGATAAGCAGCTGACCCATGATCGTGTTCATGGTCATGTAGCCGATGAAGCCTGAGAGTGCGGCGGTCGCCTTCTCGGCCTTGGCGTAACCGTAGGCGATGCAGATCGCAAAGAGAACCGAGATGTTACCATTGATAACGTTGCCGGCTGCTTTGATGAGCGTGCTAAAGATCACCATCGGCTCGGTGCCCAAAAACGGGCAGAGCGAGATGAGGTTGGCATTGGAAAGGGCGGAGCCCAAACCGACCAAAATGCCGGAAACGGGCAGGAGGAGGACTGGCGCCATGAGCACCTTGCCGAGTCTCTGGAACTCGCTGTAGAGCTTGCTTTCTTTCATGATGTTCCTTCGATGCGCGGGGAGTTAGGACAGGGTCGGCCAATAATCGCCGTTCGCTTCGATCAGGTCGTCGAGGATTTGGCGCGCGACGGTAGTCGAAGGGACAGTCTTGTTGATTGCGATGGCTTCGAGCGCCTTCTGGTAGGAATGCTCGTAATATGCGTCGACGGCGAGCTTCTCACTGGCATTCTGCTCTTCGATAAGCCCCTTGTAAAAGGTGGGGATAGCAGGTTGGCTGATGGGTTCGGGACCCCAAGAGCGCAGGTAGGCGGGGACCTCGACCATGGCGTCGTCGGGCAGATTGGGGATGGCGCCGTTATTCTCGACGATTACGAGATAACGTTCGCACTTGTTGTAGGCGATAGAGGCGGCTGCGTCGACGATAAAGTCGCCAAAGACCGTGAAGCTCTGTACGGGGCTCTTGTAATTGGCGGGATCTGCCAGGTACTTGTCGTGCTCGGCAAACATCTCCTTCTCGCGTCCGTTGATGACGTTGTCGGCGCGCGTCCAGTTGGGGTCCATGCCATCTGCCATGTCTTTGGAGTACAGGTAGTACTGCAGGTAGCTGTTGGGCAGATACTCGGGATAGTCCTTCACAATCTTGACGTATTGACCCCAGGTGTGCATCCAGTCCTTGTCCTTGTGATGCTTGTCGCTCACGGCCATGCCGTGCTCGAGAATCATCTGACGGAGCTCCGGCAGACGATCGTGCCCCTGCTTGTCGTAAATTTTGGTAAACCAGCCAAAGTGATTGAGTCCAAAATACATGGGGTCGATATCGCGCCAGCTGGGAAGTCCGAGCATCTTAGAGTACGAGAGCAAGATAGCCGTGGGCATATCGCAGATGTTAAGGATATGGTCGTTGTCGAACTCGCGACGTGTGGCCTCGGCGACAACTGCGGCGGGGTTGGAATAGTTGAGGATCCAGGCGTCTGGACTGTATTTCTTGGCGTAGCGTACAAGGTCGAAGACGCCGGGGATGGACCTGATGCCATAGGAGATCGAACCGCCGGCGCCGCAGGTTTCCTGTCCCACGCAACCGTACTTGAGAGGGATGCGCTCGTCCTGGCGACGCATCTGAAGGCCACCCTGGCGGATTTGCGCGAAGACGAAGTCGACATCGGTGAATGCCTTTTCGGGATCGGTCGTCACGACAACTTCGATGTCAGGAGCTTCCTGCTCGATGAACTGCTTCATGATGTCGTAGACGAGATGCATGCGCTTCTCGTCGATGTCATACAGGGCGAGTTTGCGCAGCGGTAATTCGTTTTTCTTCTGCAACAGGCTCTGGATGATGCCGGGAGTGTGGGTGCTGCCGGCTCCGGCGATTACAACTGCTTTCTTGTCCATGTGGTAAACCCCTTTCGTGTGGATTGACCATTTCAGACTACGAAAGCTATACCTGCGATTCTATCGATTTTCAGATTGCGAAAAACGATAGCGATAATCTTAACAGGATGCGTTTTGCGTGGTTAAATAGCGCCGGGAAAGATGCTGACCTGGGCGGCAGACGACGTGTTGCATGGCTGTGGGAGCGAACGCCAGGCGGCCAAAAGATGGTGGGCGGTGCTGCGTCTAAGTGGCCTTTGCATGATTGTTTTAAAGGCAACTAGCCCGTATACGTTGATTGTCGCTTTGTCGACTGCCAAAAATGGGTCGGCTGGACAGTTAGTTCAGATACGTATGGATTGAGGTCGTCAAGGAGTATCAGCAGGTTCCTTCATGGGCGCTTGGAAAACATGTTATTGAGACTGATTTGCGTTATAGCTTTGGTTTTGACTGCGAAATGCGGTACTGGCCTCGCTTTGTAGAGCTTGGATGGCTGAGGTGAGTACGTATCTGAATCAACTGTCCAAACTCATTTGCAAGGACGTGCATTGATACATGGTCAGAGCTTTTGTGCCGCTTGAGCACGCTCGGCTTAGCCAGCGGCATGCGCGGCTTTTGGCTGCAATTGCGCTACCCGCGGTGGCGCTCCCAGCGAGCCAACTTAATCGTCACCAGCGTAAGCGCCCAGGCCACAAGCGAGAATGCGGCGCCCACGGCGCCGACGTAGGCAATGCCAACTCCGCTTACCACGGCGCCGCCTACTGCGGTGCCAAACGAAATGCCGACGTTAAACGCCATGGGCTCAACTGAACTTGCGAGTACCATCGACTTGGGGTGGCGGCTGCGTGCCACATCCATAAAGTGCGTGATGCATGAGACCGAGAACAGGTACATGAGCATCGCCAGGCTAAAGACAAGGCTCTGTTAGACCATGATTGACATCTTGCCCAATCATCTTTTTGTAATTGCAAA
>URVZ01000028.1 GCA_900551365.1 uncultured Collinsella sp. | reverse complement strand
GTAGTTCAATGGTAGAACCTCAGCCTTCCAAGCTGATGACGCGGGTTCGATTCCCGTCGCCCGCTCCATAGGATAGTTTTAACGGCTTTGGCTCTATTTGGTGCCAGAGCCGTTTTCATATACATGCCGGGGACCCCACATCCCCACCTAAGTTGCGGTGAAATACGGACTGTTTTTCGGCTTTTATGGCCCATGTAGTCCGTATTTCACCGCAACTATTTGTAAGGTTGGATTTTGATGCCGTTGGGAGGGTCGTAGCGACCGTCTACCGAGAGTGGAAATATTTTTTGAAGCTCTGACCTGCGGCGTCAAGCTTTTGGTCAGCTTTTGGCAAGGCCTGCGAACGGAAGCATGCGATAGCGTAATGGTATTCTCTCCGCCGTGATGGTTATGGGGTTGGCCATGCTCGATAAAGGCAAACATTTTCCGCAGTCATATGCAAGAATGCTATTCTCGGCCGTTGGAATTCATCAAGATGGACAGCTGCTTATAACAATTGATCCTTGGGATGAACGCCGCGCGCGTGAGCTTATGCAGGAAGAGCTCATGCTTCGTCTTTACAACCACGTGTATGCGGATCCGGTCTATTGGAATAATCTTGGGGTTGAAGATCGTATCTTTCAGCTGGCATCCGCTATTGCGGTCGTTGAACCGGATGCTGTGTTCTGCGGAGCGACAGCAGCGCTGCTCTACGGCATCGGCTCGGCGTATACGCTTCTGGATAAAGTGCAAGTGCTGCTGCCACGGTCTACAAGGCGTGATACGTATGAGTTCGTTGAATACAAGCGCTGGCGCCCGGGCGAAGTGTGGCGGCTTGGTCTGTTTACACTGACGGATCCGTGTCGAACGGTTGTTGATATCGCGCGATCGAGCGCCTTTCGCTATGCGCTGGGTTATGTCGATGGCTTGGCCCGTGAGTACGATGTCGAGCGCGAAGAGCTGCGAGCATATGCGCAGGCAAATTGCCGAGGGTTGCATGGCATCGCGCGTGCTTTTGACGTTTTTGAGCATATGGATGGCAGGTCAGACAATGGCGGCGAGTCCGAGGCGAGAGCAGCGATGATTCTCGCTGGGGTTGCCGCGCCTGAGCTTCAAGTTGAGATACCGCGACCAGGAAACGCTGGCTATTATCTAGCAGATTATGGCTGGCAGATGCCAGACGGCTCATGGACGCTGGCAGAGCTGCATGGGCTGGGTAAGTTTGAAGACGAGGCTCAAAATAATGCAGAGCGGGCGGCGGCAAAAACGTATCGAGCGGCCCTCATGCGCGACGCGAACCTTCGCGCCATGGGCCACAACATCATTCATTTCAAACTCTCGGACACCTACGACGTAGAATCGTTCGGTGCCATGATGCGCGGTTACGGCATTCCGACAACAAAACCCTACGCCGAATCCCGATAGAGAAATCGTTCGCGGTCCACCTTCAATAAGTTGCGGTGAAATACGGACTATCGAGGCCTTTAAAGGCATGAAACAGTCCGTATTTCACCGCAACTTAAGAGGGGATGGGGCTGAGTGGCGGGCGATGCCGTTGCCTGTCGGTTAGTGGCGGGATTGGTGGCGGAGCTTGTCGATGGTGGAGTCGGTGCTTCGGCTGCGGGCTTCGGCGGCGCGGTCGCGGGCTTCGGCAGCGGTTTGGCGCTTGCGGCGGTAATCGATCATGTCTTGGATGATGGGCTTGCCAAAGCTCACGACATCATCGTTGTAGATGGCGGTTCGGGCTGCGAGGAGGCAGTCGGTAAAGTCCATATGGGTCTTGCCAAAGAGTTTGACGGCAAGGGCGACAACGGTGGGCTCGTCGACCATGACGTCATCGAGCAGCCTTTTCATGGCCGCAGTAATCTCAACGCGGGGAACCTTATAGACGTCGCGCAGCGTGACCACGACGCGCGTGATGATTTCGGGGTAGACGCGAGCGGTGCGCGTGGCGATGACCTTGGCGGCGCGCGGTGACAGAACCTCGTCGTCGTCAAGCAGGTAGCGCAGGATGACGGTCTCGTCGATGATGGTGCTACTCATGGATATCTACTTCCTCGGGACCCAAAATCGAATCGTCGCTTTCTGTGGCAAGGTACTCAATCCAGGCATTGCGCTCTTCGGAGCGGCGATTGGGGTCCCCATATGCTTTGAGCGATCCATAGGCGGCCGTGCCGTCCTTGGAACGCACGGCGACCGGCTGAAAGGGGAGCTTGCGCATCAAAATGCTCTGCGCGACAAATAGACGGACAGCCTCGGCGAGCGATGTGCCCATGGCGTCGTAGAGATGCTCGGCATGCTGCTTGTCTTCCTCGCGAATGCGCACCTGCAGGATGGCTCTTTTTTGAGTCGATGACATCACTGGCCCCCTTAATGAGCGTGCAATATAGTCGGTCAAATGCGGCATGTGCCGATACCTGAGCATCTTATAACGATTACTTTATTTCGCTCAAGTAAATAACCATTAACTTGAATACAAGCGTAGTACATCTAAAATGAGAGCGCGTAAAAATCTCTGAGGCGTACGCATGTAATACACTCACCTTTATAGCTATCCGAGAATAATTCCAACCTGCCAAAACCCCTGCAATACACCCGTATTGCAGGGACTATGCTCAAGTTTGCCACCTGCAACTGCGTATATTTAACCTGTATATCGTTGGAGGAATTCTATCGAAGTGCCTGTTTCGCCGCATGCACTCGATACGCCGATGCCGGACCACGGGCGGTCCGGGGCAACGTCGACAGGGTCTCTCCGGCATGGGATTCAGGAGGGAGTGAACAACATGGGCAATAAACGAGTCGTAGCCGATTCCTCACGCTGCATTGGGTGCCAAACCTGTATGGCGGCGTGCATCGAGGCACACGACATCCCCGGCAACATCGCCGCGCCGCGCCTGCGCGTGACGCGCACCTACGAGATCTCCGCACCGGTGGCTTGCCATCACTGCGAGGATGCCCCGTGCGCCAAGGCCTGCCCCACGGGCGCCTTGTTCTTTGATCCAAAGAACCATCGTATCGGCGTCAACGAGGACAACTGCATCGGCTGCAAGAGCTGCGTCATGGCCTGTCCCTTTGGCGCCGTGAGCGTGGCGACCACGCAGGTCCCCGTCTTGATGGGCGACGTGCGCGTGGGTTCGCAGACCAAGAGCTTCGTGCTCAAGTGCGACCTGTGCGTGGACCGTCCCGGCGGTCCGGCGTGTGCCGAGGCGTGCCCGACCAAGGGTCTCACCCTGGTAGACGAGGAGCGCCTGGCGGAACTAACCGCCGAGCGTGCCCGCGCCACCATCGAAAACGAGGCGTAGGCGGGCGGCCATACAGGCCCAACGATTGTCAAATACGTACCGATTAATCGGTAGCAGAGAAAGGAAGGAGGGTGTCATGGAGAAGCATAAAGTGATCTGCCCGTATTGTGGCGCCGGTTGCCAGTTTAACCTCCTGGTCCAAAACGGCCAGGTCGTGGGTACCGAACCGCTCAACGGCATCACCAATCAGAGCGAGCTGTGCCTTAAGGGCATGAGCGGCTACGACTTCATCAACGACACCAAGATCTTGACTCCTCGCGTACTGCACCCGATGATCCGCCGCACCAAGGGCGCGGATCTTGAGCGCGTAAGCTGGGACGAGGCACTTGATTTCACCGCATCTAAGATGCAGGCCATAATTGACGAATATGGTCCTAACGCTGTCATGACCACCGGCTCTTCGCGAGGCGGCGGCAATGAGGCGAACTACGTCATGCAGAAGTTTACGCGTGCGTGCATCGGCACCCACAGCGTAGACAACTGCGCCCGTACTTGACACGGCCCTACTGTCCTCGGTCTGATGGACACGGTTGGTTCAGGTTGCATGTCATGCTCCATCCCCGGTATGGAGGATGCGGGCTGCATTTTCCTCTTCGGCTATAACCCTGCCGATTCGCACCCCATCGTCGCAAGGCGTATCGTGCGAGCCAAAGAAAAGGGTTGCAAGATCATCGTCGCCGACCCGCGCCATATCGAAACCGCGCGTATCGCCGATCTCTACCTTCCGATCAAGAACGGTTGCAACGTCGCGTTCCTCAACGCCTTTGCCAACTGTCTGGTCAACGATGGCCTCTACGACAAGGAATTCGTCGCCGAGCATACGAACGGCTTTGACGAGTGGTGGGAGACCATCAAGAACTACACTCCCGAATCCGTACAGGACATCACGGGTGTCGAGCCCGCGTTGATCCACCAAGCTGCCGAGATGTACGCCACGGCGAAGCCCTCTGCCATCATTGGCTGGGGCATGGGCGTATGCCAGCAGAAGCAGAACCTGAAGACGGTGCACACCATCGCCTCCATCGCCTGCGTTGCCGGCCAGATCGGCAAACCCAACTCCGGCCTCGCGCCCGTGCGCGGTCAGAACAATGTCCAGGGCTCCTGCGATATGGGCATGCTGCCCAACCTGTACCCTGGCTACCAGAAAGTCACCGACCCCGCCGCTCGCGCCAAGTTTGCCAAGGCCTGGGGCGTGCCCGAGGAAAAGCTCCCGCTCGAGGAGGGCTGCAAGCTCACCGACCTGGGCCACCTGGTCGACGAGGGCAAGGTGCACTGCTTCTACAACTACGGCGAGGACCCGGTGCAGACCGAGCCCGATTCGGCCGGTATGCGCAAGACGCTCTCCGAGCTGGATCTGTTCATCTGCCAGGACATCTTTATGACGCAGACGACCATGCTCGCCGACGTCATCCTGCCTGCCACCTCTTGGGGTGAGCACGAGGGTGTCTTTACTGCATCCGACCGTAGCTTCCAGCACTTTGACGCGGCCGTTCCGCCCAAGGGCGAGTGCCGTCACGACTGGGAGATCTTCGCGGACCTGTCTACGCGCATGGGCTATCCCATGCACTACGACAACACCGAGCAGATCTGGAACGAGTGCATTAGCCTGTGCCCCAACTTTGTGGGTGCGACCTACGAGAAGATGGCTCCCGAGGGCGGCTACGCCCAGTGGCCGGTCAAGAGCACCGATGTGAACGACCACGGCACGGCCGACATGTTCGCTGGTGGCAAGTTCACCACCAAGGACGGCCGCGCCAACCTGATGGCGCACGACTGGGAGGCGCCCTCCGAGCTTCCCGACGATGAGTACCCGCTCATCCTGTGCACCGTCCGTGAGGTCGGCCACTACAGCTGCCGCTCGATGACCGGCAACTGCAAGACGCTGGCGCTGCTCGCCGACGAGCCCGGCTTTGTCCGCATGAATCCCGCGGACGCCCAGGCGCGCGGCATCAAGAACGGCGACATCGTCTCGATTCACAGCCGCCGCGGCCAGGTATACAGCCGCGCCGACGTGAGCGACCGTATCAACAAGGGCACGGTCTATATGACCTACCAGTGGTGGATTGGCAAGTGCAACGAGCTGACCATTCACAAGGTCGACCCGGTCTCGCATACGCCCGAGGACAAGTTCTCCGCCTGCCAGGTCGACGCTATCGCCGACCAGGTCTGGGCTGAGGGCGAGGTCGAGCGTCAGTACACCGAGCTTAAGCAGGCTCTGGTGGACGCCGCCGCTCCTCAGGACGTTGAGCCCGGCGCCGCCAAGTTCGACGACGAGACGCACGTGAATCAAATCGTGTAGTCCCGTTCTCGTTGGCTTTTTGGGCCGGGCGTCCCGTACGTTCGGGAGCCCGGCCCGTTATTTTGAAAGGAAGTGGGGATGAACCGCTTCATCGACATCAACCCGGAGAGGTGCATCGGCTGCGGAACATGCCAGTCCGCCTGTGCCGACGCCCACCGGATGCAGGGTCTTCAGGATACGCCGCGCCTGGCGCTCGTGAAGACCGGCGGTATTTCGGCCGCCCTTGCCTGCCACCATTGCGAGGGTGCCCCCTGCGCCGAGGTTTGCCCGGTGAATGCCATCGAGCACGATGGCGACCGCATCCACGTCAAGGAGCAGGAGTGCATCGGGTGCAGGCTGTGCGCCATCGCGTGCCCCTTCGGAGCCATCCATCCCGATGGCACGTCTATCGCCGGTGTCGCAGGCATGTGCGACCCGACGCCTTCGTATCCTAAGTCCCTGAGCAGCCTGCTTACGTGGGCTCCTGGCCAGTACACCTGCGCTGTCAAGTGCGACTTGTGCGCCTTCGATCCGGACGGCCCGCATTGTGTGGCGGCGTGCCCCACCAAGGCGCTGACCGTCATGGGCGGCGCGGCCGATCGCGAGCTCGACGAGGCCAAGCGCCTGCGCTCGATCGAAAACGGTCCGGCCGTCGACGTTACCGCTGTGGCCCAGGGCCTGTCCGAGAAAGCAGAAGGGAGCGTAAACAATGGATAGCATGACGCTGTTTATCGCATCGCTTGCCGTCTCGTGCATCGGTGCGCTCGCCTCGGTTCTGCTGATCAAGGCCGATAACGCCGCCAAGACCGCCGGCTGCCTTATCGGCGCCGTCGCCGCGGTGCTTTCGTTTGTGGCCGGTATCCAGGCCGTGCTGGGCGATGTCACGTCGGTCGACACCATCGTGTTTTTCCCGTTTGCCCATTTCCAGCTGCTGCTCAATCAGCTGTCCGGCCTGTTCGTGGCGCTCATCTCGGTGCTCGCGTTTGCCGGTTCGATCTACGGTCTCAACTATTTTGATGAGTACCCGGGCAAGAAGGGCCGCGCTGGCTTCTTCTTTAACACCTTCGTGGCGTCCATGATGCTCGTCATCACCGCCGACAACGTGTTTTGGTTCCTGGTCGCCTTTGAGCTCATGTCGCTTACCTCGTACTTCCTGGTCGTGATCGAGGAGAACGAGAACTCCATCCATGGCGGTTGGCTCTACTTTGTGATCGCGCACGTGGGCTTTGTGCTCATCATGGCGAGCTTCCTCACCATGACCAACTTCGCCGGCGGCTCGTTTGCCTTTGCGGATTTCCGCGCCACGCAGTTTAGCCCCGCGGTCGCATCCGTGTGCTTCGCGCTCGCCTTCTTTGGCTTTGGCGCCAAGGCCGGTATCATCCCGCTGCACGGCTGGCTGCCCAAGGCGCATCCCGAGGCGCCGTCCAACGTGTCGGCCCTCATGTCCGGCGGCATGATCAAGATCGGTATCTTCGGTATCCTCAAGGTTGGTCTCGACCTGCTCTCCGCCTCGGGCGTTCAGGTCTGGTGGGGCCTTATGGTCATGGTCTTCGGTGCGATCTCGTCGGTCCTCGGCGTGGCCTTCGCCCTGCAGGAGCATGACATCAAGCGCCTGCTGGCCTATCACTCCGTCGAGAACATCGGCATCATTCTGCTCGGCGTCGGCGCCTCCATGGCCGCCATGGCGCTCAACTCTGTCGGCATCGCCGTCCTGGCTTTGATGGCCGCCCTCTACCACACGTTTAACCACGCGATGTTTAAGGGCGAGCTGTTCTTGGGCGCCGGTGCGCTGCTGTACTCCACGGGTACGCGCAATATGGAGAAGATGGGCGGTCTGTTCCGTCGTATGCCGGCAACGGCCATCTGCTTCCTCGTTGGCGCACTTGCCATCTCGGCCATCCCGCCCTTCAACGGCTTTGTGTCCGAGTGGTTTACCTACCAGTCGCTGTTTAACGCCGCCATGCAGGGCGACAAGGCCGTCATGATCGTGGCTGTGTTTGCTGCCGTCGCGCTTGCCATTACCGGCGCTCTGGCTGTCACGTGCTTCGTCAAGGCCTATGGCGTCTCCTTTGCCTCCGCGCCCCGCTCCGAGGCCGCGGCCAATGCCAAGGAGGTTCCCGCCCCCATGGTGTTTGCGCAGGGCCTGCTCGCGGCCATCTGCGTCGTGCTGGGCATTGGCGCTCCCGTGATCGCGCCCGTGCTGGTCGATGTCGCCGCGTCCGTGCTGCATCCGTACGGTGGCGTGTTTGCCGCCGAGGGCATGGAGCTCATGAACCAGTACTCCGGCGCTGCCACCTCCACGCCCGCGATCGCCATTGCGCTCGTGGTGCTCGTCGGCCTTGCCTGCGGTTATCGCAAGCTCAAGACCGTCGGCAAGGTGCAGAAGTCCCAGCCGTGGGCATGCGGCTATGCTCCCAACGAGCATATGCCCGTCGTGGCCACGACCTTTGCCTCCGAGGTGTCCTGGTTTATGCAGCCGCTCTACACGCTGCGTGACCGCTGCACGGCCGTCTGCTGGTCCATCGCGCACTTCTTCCAGAAGCTCACCGGTGTGGCCGAGGCTGTGGAGCCCGTACCCGACAAGGTTCTCGTCGATGCCCCGCATAAGGGTGTCGAGAAGCTCGCCGACCTCGCGACTAAGCTCGAGGGCGGCAACTACAGCATCTATATCTGCTACATCGTCGCGGCACTCGTGGTGTTCCTCGTGCTCGCCGTGCAAATGGGTTAAGGAGGGGAGAGCATGAACAACATCGTACTTGCCGTTCTGCAGGGCGTGGTCGTTATGGCCGTCGCGCCGTTCTTCTCCGGTCTCGGTCGCGTTATCCGCGCCAAGATGCACAACCGTCGCGGCCCCAGCATCATGCAGGACTACCGCGACCTGGCCAAGCTCTTTGCGCGCCCCGAGTCCCAGAGCGAGGACGCGAGCTTTGCGCTGCGCATTATGCCGCCGCTGTTCTTCGCCGTCGCCTTTATGCTCGCGATGGGCCTGCCGCTCTTTACGGCACAAAGCCCCATCCCGGTCTTTGGTGACGCCATCACCATCATGTACAGCCTGGCGCTCGCCCGCTTCTTCTTCGCCCTCTGCGGTGTGGATTCGTCCAACGCCTACGCCGGTATCGGCGGCGTCCGCGAGCTGCTCATGAGCGTGCTCATCGAGCCGTCCATGCTGCTGGCGCTGTTTGCCGCCGCCCTGGTGTGCGGCTCCACCGACATCGCCACCATGGGTCAGCACATCATGACGGGCGCCGTCGACGCGCCGGTCGCCGTGATTCTCGCCGGCATCGCCTTTGCGATCGCCTGCTACATGGAACTCGGCAAGCTGCCGTTTGATCAGGCCGAGGCCGAGCAGGAGCTTCAGGAAGGTCCGCTCGCCGAGCTTTCCGGCCCGTCGCTTGCGATGGCAAAGCTCGCCATGTCCATGAAGCAGGTCCTGGTCGTCGCCTGGTTCTGCGCGATCTTCGTCCCCTGGGGCGAGCCCGCGACCGTGGGCGCTGCCGCCGTTCTGGGCGCGGTCATCTTCCTGGTGAAGTGCCTGATCGACCTTGTCGTGTGCGGCGTGATCGAGAACTCCTGCTCGCGCTCGCGTTTTAAGGTGCTTGGCAATCAGACCTGGGCCGTTGTGGGCATCGCCGTTCTGGCGTTTGTCTTCGTGGTCGTAGGCGTGTAGGAGAAGGGAGAAACAATGTCATTTGCAGTCAGTCTGTCCCTTCTCGGCTTGGTCGCTATCGCGGCCCCGATGGTGGCCTCGGTGCTCGTCGCCCTGTTCCCCCGTCCGTACGCCAAGTGGTTCAGCGTTTTGGGTGCCGCCGTCTCGACGGTCTGCACCATCGCCCTCGCCGCGAATTTCGCTGGCGCCGGCATGCCCGACACGCAGGTCCCCCTGATCTCGTTTGGGCAGACCCTCGTTATGGGATTCACCTTCGATCGCATGAGCACGCTGCTCGCGCCCGCCTTTGTGGGTATCGGCCTGCTTGTCGTGATCTATTCGATTCCCTATATGAGCGAGAATAACCGTGAGCATCCCGATGCGCCGCGTCGTCGCTTCTACGCGTACCTCGCGACCTTCATCGGCGCCATGGCCGGCCTCGTGTACAGCTCGACCCTTTTGGGCCAGCTCGTGTTCTTTGAGATCACGGGTGCGTGCTCTTGGGGCCTCATTAGCTACTACATGTCGCCTACGGCCAAGAAGGCCGGCATGAAGGCCCTGATCATCACGCATATCGGTGCGCTCGGCCTGTATCTGGGCGCCGCCATCGTGTTTGCCCACACCGGTACCTTCGCCATCACCGCGATTGCCGGCCTCGACGCCAAGCTCAAGGCTATCGTCCTTTTGCTCGTGCTGTTTGCGGCCTGGGCCAAGTCCGCACAGGTCCCCATGTACATGTGGCTGCCTTCGGCCATGGAGGCACCGACGCCTGTTTCGGCCTACCTGCATGGTGCCTCGATGGTTAAGGTCGGCGTGTGCGTGTTCGCGCGCGCACTCGTCTCTGCCGGCGAGATTCCCGAGATCGTGGGCTGGGTCGCCATTATCGACGCCATGGTCACCATGCTCTTTGGTTTCCTTATGTACCTGCCGCAAAAGGACATGAAGCGCCTGCTGGCCTTCTCCACGATCGCCCAGCTCTCCTATGTGTTCTTTGGCCTGGGCCTTTCGGTCTTTGGCAGCCAGCTTGCCTTTGATGGCGCCGTGTGCCACATCTTTAACCACGCTTTCGCCAAGACGCTGTTCTTCCTGATCGCCGGTTCGTTCTCCTTTACGCTCGGCACGCGTATGCTGCCCAAGCTTCGCGGCATCGTAAAGAAGTACCCGATCTCGGGCGTGGGCTTTGGTGTCGCGGCACTCGCCATTGCCGGCGTGCCGCCTATGAACACGTTCTTCTCGAAGTTCCAGATTATCGCCGGCGGCTTTTCTGTGGGTGCCGGCAACGTTGCGATCCTGGTGCTCGTGTGCATCATGGTCGCCGAAACCGTCGCCACCTTCGCCTGGTTCCTCAAGTGGATGGGCTATTGCCTGCCCGGCGAGCCGAGCGACGAGGTCGCTGCGGGAGCCCCGCTTCCCCGCGCGATGGCGTTCGTGTTCATCGTGCTCATCATCATGGTTATCGTCAGCGGCCCGCTTTCGGCCAGCTGGATCGGTTAGGAGGTAGAACGACATGGGTTATTCGATCGTCAACATCCTTGGCGGCCTTCTGATCGTTACGTCCACCATGGTGGTCGTTTCCAAGAACATCAAACATGCCATCAACTGGTATGCGGTGCAGTCGCTGGTGCTCGTGGGGCTTCTCGCCACGCTCGGTGCCACTACCGGTGCGCAGGAGCTGCTTATGTGGGCTGGATCTGCCTTTATCACTAAGGTCGTCCTGGTCCCTTACATCCTCAACCGCGCATACAAGAAGATGGGCGAGCCGAGCGACGCATCGCTCAAGGCCGGCCTTAAGCCCGCATGGGCTATTTGCATCATCGCCGTCGAGGTCGCGATTTGCTTTGCCGTCGTGACGCAGATCAGCCTGCCCACGGCTGAGGTCGCAACGCCTGCGCTCGCCATTAGCTTCGCTCACTTCTTTGTGGGCCTCACCTGCATCATCTCGCAGCGCAACATCATGAAGCAGATCTTTGGATACTGCCTTATGGAAAACGGCAGCCATGTGACGCTCGCGCTTTTGGCCCCCACCGCTCCCGAGATCATCGAGATCGGTATCGCCACCGACGCCATCTTTGCCGTCATCATCATGTCCATCGTCGTGCGTCGCATTTGGGACGACTCCCACTCGCTCGATGCGCGCGACCTGTCCGAGCTGAGGGGGTAGTCCATGGAAACGTTGATTCTCGCCCTGCTCGCGACTCCTTTGGTGTTCTCGCTGGTCATGGCGTTTATGCCCAAGAACACGTCCTATAACGTGTTTGCCGGTCTCAACCTGGTCTCCGTCGCAGCCGTCCTGGTGCTGTCGATTATGACGGCCGGTGACGTCCTTACGAGCGGCGACACCGCGAGCGCTCTTGGCCTGTGGTTCCACCTCGATTCGCTGGGCGCCATCTTTGTGCTGCTCATCGGCTTTATCGGTTTTCTTACGGGGCTGTTCTCGCTGCCCTATGTAAAGGCCGATATCGAGGAGGGCTCCATGCCCGCCGAGCGCGCCAAGCAGTATTTTGCGCTGTTTAGCCTGTTCGTGTTCACCATGCTGCTCGCGTGCCTGTCCAACAACATGATCCTCACGTGGGCCGCCGTGGAGGCAACCACGCTTTCCACCGTGTTCCTCGTGGGTATCTACAAGAACAAGACGGCCCTCGAGGCTTCTTGGAAGTATGCGATGGTCTGCACCGCCGGCGTGGCCTTTGGCCTGTTCGGTACGCTGCTGATTTACGCCAACGCCGCCGACGTGATTCCCAACGCCCACGAGGCCGCATTCCTGTCGTGCGTGCTGCCGTATGCCGACCAGTTCGATCCGACGCTCATGCGCCTCGCCTTTGCGTTTATCGTGATCGGCTTTGGCACCAAGGCCGGCCTGTTCCCCATGCACACTTGGCTGCCCGATGCCCACTCCCAGGCCCCGAGCCCTGTCTCGGCTCTGCTCTCGGGCGTGCTGCTTAAGTGCGCCATGCTTGTGATCATGCGCTTCTATGGCTTTACCATCCAGGCCGTGGGTGCCGAGTATCCGCAGCTTTTGCTGCTGATCGTCGGCACGCTGTCCATTTTGGTGGCGGCACTTTCGATGTTTCGCCAGGACGACCTCAAGCGCCGCTTTGCGTACTCGTCTGTGGAGAACGTGGGCGTTATCGCCCTGTGCCTGGGTATCGGTGGCCCGCTGGGTATCGCTGCGGCCCTGCTGCACTGCGTGTTCCACGGCTTTACCAAGACGCTTGCCTTCTGCGTGTCCGGTAATATCCAGCACGCCTTTGGCACGCGTAGCCTGGCTAAGATTCAGGGTGTCGTCGAGGTTGCCCCCGCAACCGCCGCGCTCGCCGTCCTGGCGCTGCTCGGTCTTGGTGCCTTCCCGCCCTTTGGCATGTTTATCTCCGAGTTCCTGACTTTTGTCGCCGGTGTTACCGCCGGTCCCATGTGGCTGGTCGTCGTGGTCGCCCTCGGTCTTACCGTGGCCATCTCCGCGCTCACCCGCATCGCACTCAAGTCGGTATTCGGCCATGCGCCCCAGGGCATGGGCAAGCATGAGGCCCCGGCGCTCATGCTTATCCCCGAAATCATCCTGGCTGTCATGATCTTGTGGTTTGGCATCGCCACCCCGCTGCCTCTCGTGCACGGTGTGGAGACCGCGACCGGCATCGTGCTCGAGCAGAGCACCGAGGAACTTCACGCGACGCCGATGTACCGCGCTGTGTTCGGTACCGAGACCGCTCAGAGCGAGGTGGAGTAACGAATGATTGAAACTGAGAACAAGGTGTATGCCCGTCGCTGCGAGAGCCATGTCGAGGCCCTGCGCCGCGCCGTTCCGGGCTGCATCGAGAAGGTCGAGTGGCAGTGCGAGGACCAGCTGACGATCACCGTCAAGCAGGACAAGCTGCCCGAGGCCGTCCACTACCTGTACTACGAGCGCTACGGCTGGATTCCCGTGATCATCGGCAACGATGAGCGCAGCCTGTGCGGCCGTTACGCCGTGTACTACGTCATCTCCATGGAGGGGGAGGACCCCGGCTGGGTGACCGTGCGCACCGAGGTCGATCCCGCCAAGATGACGTTCCCGTCCGTGACGCCGTTCGTCCCCGCCTGCGTGTGGGGCGAGCGCGAGCTGCGCGACATGTTCGGCCTGATCCCCGAGGGTCTGCCCGACCGTCGCCGCCTGGTACTGCCCGATGACTGGCCCAGCGGCCTGTACCCGCTGCGCAAGGACTCCATGGATTACCGTTTCCGTCCCGCTCCCGCGAGCGACATGGAAAACTACGAGTTCTTGGCCGACACCAAGGGCAAGGAGACCACGCTCGTCCCCATGGGCCCGCTGCACATTACCTCCGACGAGCCTGGCCACTTCCGCCTGTTCGTCGAGGGCGAGACGATCGTCGATGCCGACTACCGTCTGTTCTACGTGCACCGCGGCATGGAGAAGGTCGCCGAGACGCGCCTGAACTATGACGCCGTGACGTTCCTCGCCGACCGTATCTGCGGCATCTGCGGCTGCGCCCACTCGGTGGCCTATGCCGAGGCCGTCGAGCGCGCCCAGGGCATTCATGTCCCGCCGCGCGCTCAGTACATCCGCGCCATCATGCTTGAGGTCGAGCGCCTGCACTCGCATCTGCTCAACATTGGCCTGGCGTCGCACTACACGGGCTTCGACTCCGGCTTCCAGCAGTTCTTCCGCGTCCGCGAGAAGTCCATGGACCTGGCCGAGAAGCTCTCCGGTCACCGCAAGACCTACGGCCTCAACGTGATCGGCGGCGTGCGTCGCGACATTTTGGCCGAGCAGAAGCTCTCCACGCTCACGACCATTCACCAGCTGCGCTCCGAGGTTCAGGAACTCGTCGACGTCTTGCTCTCCACGCCCAACTTTATCGAGCGTACGAGCGGTATCGGCATTCTAGACCGCAAGATCGCACGCGACTTCTCGCCGGTCGGCCCGCTCATGCGTGGCTCGGGCTATGCCCGCGACGTGCGCTTTGACCATCCCTTCGACGGCTACGCCGATCCGGACGTCCAAAAGATGCATGCTGCCACGGCAGACACCTGCGATGCCTTCGGCCGTACCGCCGTTCGCATCCAGGAGGTCTACGATTCGATCGACATGATCGAGACCATGCTCGAGAACTGCCCGTCGGGCCCCATCCTCACCACGGATTGGGAGTACACCCCGCACAAGTACGCCATCGGCGCCACCGAGGCGCCGCGCGGCGAGGACGTGCACTGGGCCATGCTCGGCAATAACCAGAAGTGCTACCGCTGGCGCGCCAAGGCCGCCACGTACAGCAACTGGCCGGTCCTGCGCTACATGTTCCGCGGCAACACCGTGGGCGACGCTGCGCTGATCGTCGGTTCGCTCGACCCGTGCTACTCCTGCACCGACCGCGTGACGGTGACCGATGTCGCCGCCAAGCGCGACCACGTGCTCGACAAGGAGCAGTTCGAAAACGTCTGGCGCGACAAGTCGCCGCTTGCGGGCGAGGGCACCATGGCCGCCCCGCTCGATGAGGAGGCGCTCTAATATGCTGAAGCTTTGGAAGGTCAACGCCAAGGCCGGCGACGCGACGGTCAAGTACCCGTTTGCGCCGTTCCCCACCAACAAGGACATGCGCGGCAAGCCCGAGCACAATGCCGAGCTCTGCATCGCCTGCGGTGCCTGCGGCGTGGCGTGCCCGGCCGATGCCATTCGCATGGACACCGACCTTGCGGCCGATACCATCACCTGGTCGATCGACTACGGTCGCTGCATTTTCTGCGGCCGTTGCGAGGAAGCCTGCCCCATGGAGGCTATCAAGCTCACCGAGGAGTTTGAGCTGGCCGTCATGAGCAAGGACGACCTCACCAGCAAGAGCGTCTATACGCTCGAGCACTGCTCGCGTTGCGGCAAGCCGTTTGCCCCGCACAAGGAGATCGACTACGCCAAGCGCTTGCTGCAAAAGGCCGGCGGCATGGAGGCCGAGCAGGCCGCCCGTACCGTCGGTATGTGCCAGGAGTGCAAGCGCGAGCTCGACGCCCTGCGCGCCGCCTCGGCCGTAAAGACCGGCAACGCTGCCGGCATGGCTGCCAACGAGACGCTTGCGTCCGGCGAGCCCCAGGGTCCCGGCATGGAGTATCTGGGCGGCCACGGCGTGAACCCGGAGTATATCGACCGCGAGCTCAACCCCGATGCGCCCGAGATCCCCGCTGGACCTGCACCGGTCGAGGGCATCATCATGGATTTTGATACGAAGGAGGAGTAACCATGGCCGAACCCACGCTTTTGCCCGAGCGGCTTCAGTACCGCCCGACCAAGATCGAGCTCGACGAGAGCATCGAGAAGGCCAAGGCGACCCTTCTTAAGAAGATCAAGCGCTCGGTGTACGTCTACCGTGTTGACTGCGGCGGCTGCAACGGCTGCGAGATCGAGATCTTCGGTTCCATCACGCCCGTCTTTGACGTCGAGCGCTTTGGCATCAAGGTCGTGCCCTCGCCCCGTCACGCCGATGTGCTGCTGTACACCGGTGCCGTGACGCGTGCCATGCGCATGCCGGCCCTGCGCGCCTTTGAGGCCGCACCCGATCCCAAGATCGTGGTGTCCTATGGCGCGTGTGGCTGCACCGGCGGCATCTTCTACGACAACTACTGCGTCTGGGGTGGCACGGACAAGATCTTGCCGGTCGATGTCTATATCCCCGGCTGCCCGCCCAGCCCCGCGCAGACCGTCTACGGCTTTGCCATGGCGCTCGGTCTGCTGGACCAAAAGCTCCATGCCGAGACCACGGTGGAGGCCGCCGGCGAGCAGGCCGATATCCTGCACCCCGGCGTGCCGTACAAGCTGCGCGTTGCCATCGAGCGCGAGGCTCGCGCCATGAGCGGCTACCGTTACGGCCGCGACCTGGCCAACGAGTTTATGGATACGCTCGAGGGCGCGCCCAAGGGCGATATCCGCGGTGCCATGGCGCTGCTCATCGATAAGCAGGACGATCCTCGCCGCGTTGAGGTGTACTCGGCGCTGCAGGATCTGGTGCTGGCCGGAGGTCGCTAGATGGAGCTCACGGACCGCTCTGGTTACTTTGCGGGTCCCGGCATGCTCGGCGGCTCTTTTGGCGATGCCTCGCGCGCAAGCGACGAGGCTGCCGAAGGCGTCGCCGACCCCTGCCTGGGCCACGCGCCCGACCAGGTGGTCTTCTATGAGCTCACGCGTAAGTTTGTGGAGACCGAGGAAGACGTTCCCCAGGAGGCCTGCGACGTGCTGTACTACACGCTCGCCGTGGGCCACCACACCGGCGTGCTCGACTGCTTTGAGCCGCGCCTGTCGGTGCCGGTGAACGTGTTCTATTCGCTCGTCGACGCGCTGCCGGAGGGGGAGGCCAAGACCAAGTTCGAGGCCATCCGCTCCTTTGGCGAGTGCCAGCTCGACAAGGCGGCGGTGCCGTCGCTGCTCGAGGCCTGCGACACGCTGCTCGACGATCGCGGTTTTCGCGGTTCGGCCAAGGCCGGCATCTCGGTGTTCGATGACGACTTTGGCCTGCATGCCCAGCAGGTCGCGTTCTTAATGAAGTTTCGCGATCTGGTTGAGCGCGTGCGCGATGTGTCGGGCGTGTATCTGACGGGGAGGCTACAGTAATGGGTCGCGTTGTGGATGGCCGTGTGAACGGCGCCCCGTTTGCGGGCATTGTGCTCACGGCGGGAAGCGTGCTGCGCGCCGACGATGCCGCCGGCCCCGTGCTCTCCAAAAAGATGGAGGACGCGCCCATCGCCGGTTGGTACACCATCGACGGTGGGCAAACGCCCGAGGACGACATCATCGAGGTCAAGCGCGAGCGTCCGCCGCGCCTGGTGTTGGTCGATGCCGCCGACATGGCGCTGCCCGTCGGCGCCATCCGCTTGCTCGACAAACGTGACGTGGCCCGCAAGTCGATGTTCACCACGCATTCGCTTCCCTTGTCGATTCTGATCGAAGAAATCGAGCAATCGTGCGAAGATATCGTCTTCATAGGGATTCAGCCGGGCGATACGGAGTTCTATAACCCCATGTCCCCGGAGGTCTTTGAGGCCGTCGACGCCGTGTATGACGCCGTGGCCGCCAACGACTTTTCCCACTTTGTCCGCTTGGGGCAGGAGCTATAGGAGCGCTTGTCCCTGCTGATTAGGAAAGAAGTGATTGACATGGCAGATTCCAAGGCAGAATATCCCGCTCCCGATTGCCTGGCGCCCGCCGCGATCGAGGCCAAGACCGAGGCCGCCGGCGTGACCAAGGCTAACCTGCCGGTCGCTAAGGCCTTTCTGTTGGCAATGTTCGCCGGCGCGTTTATCGCCTTCGGCGGCCTGTTTTTTACGGTGTTTTTGAGCGACAGCACGCTGGGCTGGGGTGCCCAGCGCGTCGTGGGCGGCCTGTGCTTTTGCCTGGGCCTGGTGCTGGTGCTGGTGTGCGGCGCTGAGCTGTTCACCGGCAATTCGCTTATGGTCTGCGCGCTCAAGAGCAAAAAGATCACCTTGGTCCAGATGCTTAAGGCATGGGTCGTCGTGTGGGTCGGCAATTTTGTCGGTGCTCTGTTCATCGTCTTTTTGGTGTACATGGCCGGCATCTGTAAGCTCAACGGCGAGGCGGTCGCCAATTCCATGGTGAGCGTCGCCGCCGGCAAGGTGACGATCGACTGGGTGACGATCTTCTTCCGCGGCATCCTGTGCAACATCTTTGTGTGCCTTGCCGTGTGGATCGGTACCGCCGGCAAGACCGTGGTCGATAAGGTTGTGGGCATTCTGCTGCCCATCGCCGCCTTTGTGGCCTGCGGTTTTGAGCACTGCGTCGCCAACATGTACTTTTTGCCTATGGGTGCCGTGATGCACGCGTGCGGCTATGGTGCCGACGTCGCCGGCGCCGATGCGCTCAACGCTGCGGGCATTGCGTTTAACTTGTCCGCCGCCACGCTGGGCAACATCGTGGGCGGCGCGGTTCTGATCGCGCTCGGCTACTGGTTTGTCTACGCCAAGAAGTCCGAGGCGTAAGGTACCGTCTGTTTGACGTTGGGCCTCCCGCGGGGCGTTGCCGCGCGGGAGGCTATTTGGGTCTGGGGCTCGTTGTCGGGCTGTTGGCCTGTTGTGTTTGGCTGATGAAAGGGGTAATCGAGATGGCATCTGCTGTGAAGCGTGACGGTCGCGCCGTGGTGACCACATGCGGGGGATGCTATGCCGATTGCGCCTTTGCGGCCCATGTTGAGGATGGGCGTGTGGTGGCTGAGCTGCCGGTTGCGGGGCATCCGTGCGCGGCGCGTGCCCTGTGCTCCCGCGGGCGGCATCGCCTGTCCATGCCGTTTGACGAGCGCGACCGGATTTTGCATCCCATGCGCCGCCGAGCTGATGGCTCGGGGTTCGATGCGATTTCCTGGGATGAGGCGTTTTTGGAGATCGCGGCGCGCCTTGGGGGGATTGTTGACGAGTGCGGGCCTCGTGCGCTGGGCATGACACTCGGCGTGCCCTCGTTCGACCGCTACTGGGCCTATCGTTTTATGCATGCGCTGGGCTCGCCCAACGTGTACGGTGCCGATGGCGCCTGCGAGGTAAGCCGACTTACCGGTTGGGAGCGCAGCCTGGGCTATAGCCCCGCCTCCGACCTGGCACATACCGACTGCATCATGTACCTAGGGCGTTCACTGGTGGATTCGTCGACGATGGGGGCCGTCGATGCGCTCAACGATGCGCGCCGGCGTGGGGCGAAGATTATCGTGGTCGACCCCCGGCGCAGTGGCTCGGCTGCGCTTGCCGACCGCTGGCTGCGCGTGCGCCCGGGCTGCGACCTGGCCTTGCTGCTGGGCATTGCGCATCTGCTCATTGCCGAGGGCCTGTACGACCACGAGTTCGTTGCCCGCTATACCACGGGTTTTGACGAGCTGGCGCAGGCGGCC
>URVZ01000027.1 GCA_900551365.1 uncultured Collinsella sp. | reverse complement strand
AGCGCGCAAACAGGTTGAAGGCCAAAATGATCACCATCAGCAAGAGCGCGGTGCCATAGGCTGCGTTCATGTTGATGCCGTCGTTGGCAAGCAGGTACAGGTGGACCGTCATGGGGCGGCCGGAATCGAGTGGCGAGATAGGCAGGTTGATGGCCTGACCCATGGTGTAGAGCACCACCGCAGTCTCGCCGATGGCGCGGCCGATGGCAAGCACGATGCCGGTGGCGATGCGGCCAAAAGCCGAAGGAAGCACGATCTTGGAGACGACCTGCCACTTGGTGGCGCCCAGGCCATATGCGCCCCAACGGATATAGCGCGGAACGGCGCGGATGGCTTCCTCGGTGGTGCGCATGACGATGGGGAGCATCAGAAGTGCGAGCGCCAGGGCGGCCGAAACCATCGAAAGGCCCAAGCCCATGGCCTCGACAAACAAGGCGTAGCCAAAGAGGCCCATAACGATGGAGGGTACCGAAGCCAGGGCATCGGCAGCATAGCGAATGATGTCGACGACCTTGCCCTGCTTGGCGTACTCGGCCAGATAGACCGCAGCCAGGACGGCAACCGGCGTGCAGATGAGCATGGCGAGCGCCGTCACGTAGACGGTCGAGACAATCGTGGGCCAAATGCCGCCTTCGGCGTTTACGCCCTGCGGCCAGCCAAAGATAAAGTCGAGCGAGATATGCGGCAGGCCGTTGATGACCACGTAGGCGATGATGGCGATCAGCACCAGCGTGGTGATATAGGCCGCGGCGCGAAACACGCCGAGCATGATCTTGTTTGAGAGGTCCTTGTTGATGCGGCCCTTCTTGCCATGGGAAAGGGCACGCTTGATGCGCTCGCGCGACGAGGTCGTATCAACCATCGTGTCAACGGAATCGGACATAGCCTACCCCCTCTTCTTGGAAATCAGGCGGACGATACCCACCAGTGCAGCGGAGATGATAAACAGGACAACGCCCATGCCGAACAGAGCCGAGCGGTGCAGGCCCGAGGAATAACTCATGTCGAGCGCAATCTGACTCGTGAGCGTCGAGATGGGGCTCGAGATGCTATCCGGAATGACCGGGGCGTTGCCCACGACCATGAGCACGGCCATGGTCTCGCCGATGGCACGCCCCATACCCAAGACAATTGCATCGACGATGCCCAGCTTGGCTGCAGGAAGCACGACCTTGTAGATGGTCTGCCACTTGGTGGCACCCATGGCATAGGATGCCTCGCGAATGCCCATGGGGATGGAGTTGAGGGCATCGATGGTGAGCGTGGTGATGGTGGGGACGATCATGATGGCAAGCACGAACCACGCCGTCAGTGCGCCAAAACCAAGACCGCCGGTCAGTTGTGCGATAAACGGGCGGATGATGATCATGCCGAAAAAGCCGTAGATGATAGAAGGGATGCCGGCCAGCAGGTCGACGGCAGGGCTGATGAGCTTGCGCACGCGCTTGCCGGCGATCTCGACCAGGTACACGGCCGTACCCACACCTAGCGGCACGCCCATGGCGAGCGCACCGACGGTCACTAGACCTGAGCCGGCAAGCAGCGACATGATGCCGTAGTGGCCCTCAGAGGGCGCCCACGTAAAGCTAAAGAAGTCCGCCAGACCGATGTCGGTAAAGACGGGCAGCGCCGAGTACGTGGTAAAGACAAAAATCAGGATGACGGTAACGACCGCCAAGAACGCGCAGGCAAAGAAGATCCACTGCAGCGCCTTCTCCTTGATATAGGTACTGCGCGATACGAGTGCCAGCTCGCGCTTCTTGGGCGTCTGAACATTCTGCTCAGTCTGGGAGTTTTCCTGTGCTTCCATGCTACTCACTCCCCTTCTCGTCGTTGGTGACGGGAATAAAGCCCGCCTCGCGAATCTGCTTGTCCATCTTTTCGGACGTCACATAGTCGATGTAATCCTGCGCCTGCTGCGAAGGCGTACCCTTCACAAAGAAGTAAAGGTCGCGCGAGATGGGATAGCCGCCACTCGCGACCGTCTTCTCGGACGCCTCAACATGATTGACCGAGACGGCCTTGACCGAGGTCTTGGCGTTGAGGCTATCGACGAAGCCCAGCGAAATGTAGCCAATGGCACCGCGCGAACGAGATACCACGTCGCGTACCTGGCCCGTACCCGAAAGAACAGCCGAGCGGCGATCGAACAGCATGCCGTCCATCACGATGGTACGGAAGGCCTCGCGCGTACCGGACGCCTCGTCTCGGTTGATGACCTGAATCCTCAGGTCCTCGCCACCGACCTCTTTCCAATTGGTAATCTTGCCGGCGTAGATATCGCGGAGCTGCTCGGTCGAGAGGTTATCGACGGGGTTGTCGTCGTTCACGATGACCGCAATACCGTCGTGGGCAATGACGATGGGAGTCAGGCCCAGATCCTGTTCGTCGGCATTGAGCCCACGGGAGGAGCTGGCGATATCGGCCGTGCCGGCGCTGACGGCCTCGATCCCAGCGGAAGAACCCAAACCGGAAACGAGCACGTCGATGCCGGTCTCCTCCTTAAAGCCCTCGGCCGCAATCTCGGCGATAGGAAGGCAGGTCGTGGAGCCGGCCACGGTAATGGAAGAGGTAGAAGATCCCGAAGAACAGGCGCACAGCGTAAGCGTAAGCACAGCGGCGCTCAGGACCGATACGATCTTTCTCATAGCATCACGCCGATCGCAGCATGGCGCCCACAGGTGCCGTCCTCGTTACGGTAGGAATAAAAGCGGTCGTTCTGACGCACGGTCGAAAGCTGGGTATCCACGATATTATCCGCGTCGACACCGACATCTACCAGCGCCTCGCGAATGGCAGCGGAAAGATCGAGCATGCGAGAGGTATTCGCATCGATGCAAGAGAACTCGGCGGCAAAGCGATCCATGAGTTCCTGGGATACCTCATATTCGTCACCCAAGATATGGGGGCCGATATAGGCGGAAACGTCGCTCGCATCGCAACCGGCAGCATCGCAAAGCGCCTGGCACGCCTTGGCGGAAATACGTGCAATCGTGCCCTTCCAACCGGAGTGCACCACGGCAAATCCGCCGGGGGCCACCAGCACCACGGGAACGCAGTCGGCAAAGCAGAGCAGCACGGGCACGTTATGCGCCGTGCAGACGATGGCATCACAGCCCTCGGCAATCTGCTCACGAACGTCCTCAAGGTCATCGGCGCCGTTCGAGGTCACCGCAACGATATGATCACCATGGACCTGATTGGGAACGAGCAGGTTGTGCTCGCACTCGGCGGCACCCATAGCCTCGAGCGCACGACGACGATTTTCTTGAACAGCAAAGGGGTCATCGCCAACATGCGAGCCCAAGTTGAGTGAGGAGTACGCATCTTCGGAAACGCCACCGGCACGCTCGGTGAAGGCAAAGCGAACATCGGATGTCGCGCCCTCCACCAACGTAACTCCATCATGGTCGACACGCGAAACTTTGTCCGCACGTGCTGCCATACTAAAGCCTCCTAATAACACAAGTACCGCGGCATCGCCGCTACAGCCCGCGTTTATACGGCTGTCATACTTCTCTAAAAGGATACCTGCTGCGCTGGAGGCAATCGTAAAGGGAACGTAAAGAGATTGGAGGTTCTAGTTTACAAAGTCGAAATAAAAAGGGCGCGTCCATACGGACACGCCCCTGTGCACAACAATGCAAAGAACGACTTAGAAGCTACCGCGTTTCAGGAAGTCGGGAAGCTCGAACTGATCGTTGCCGAAGTTAGGAAGCTCGGTGCCACCGACGTTGCGGGTCGGAGCGGCCTGAGCCGGGCTCGTGGCAGGAGCGGTGCGCTGCGGCTCAGCGGAGGCAGCGGCCTTGCTCTGAGACTGCTGAGCAGCAAAGAGCTCGTCCTGACGGTTGACGTTGGAGTCGGAGAAGCCCGTAGCGATGACGGTGATACGCACCTGATCGCCCAGGGACTCGTCGACAACGGTACCGAAGATGATGTTGGCCTCGGGGTCGACGGCGTTGGCGACAACGTCGGCGGCGTCGCTGATCTCCTGGATGCCCAGGTCCTTGGAACCGGCAATGGAGAGCAGCACGCGCGTGGCGCCATCGATGGAACTCTCGAGCAGCGGGCTGGAGATGGCCTGCTGGGCAGCGTCGACGGCACGGGTGTCCCCAGAAGAGGTACCGATACCCATCATGGCGGTACCGGCCTGCTTCATGATGGTCTTAACATCGGCGAAGTCCAGGTTGATGATACCGGGGACGGTGATGAGGTCGGTGATGCCCTGGGTGCCCTGGGAAAGGACGCCATCGGCAATCGCGAAGGCCTCGAGCATGGTGGTCTTCTTCTCGGCGATGTCGAGCAGCTTATCGTTAGGGATGACGATCATGGTGTCGACGCAATCGGAGAGGGTCTTAATGCCCTCCTCGGCGCTCTTCTTGCGCTTGCGGCCCTCGAAGGTGAAGGGCTTGGTCACGACGGCGACGGTCAGCGCACCGACCTCGTTCATCGCGATATCGGCAACGATGGGAGCAGCGCCGGTACCGGTGCCACCGCCCTCGCCGCAGGTGATGAACACCATGTCGGCGCCAGCGAGCGCCTCGGCAATGTCGTCGCGGGACTCATCGGCAGCCTTGCGGCCAACCTCGGGGTTGGCGCCGGCGCCCAGGCCGCGGGTAAGGTCGGTGCCGATGTGCACCTTGATATCGGCATCAGAGATCGCGAGTGCCTGAGCATCGGTGTTGATGGCAACAAACTCGACGCCGCGGATGCCCTCTTCGATCATTCGATTGACCGCGTTGGTACCGCCGCCGCCGACGCCGACCACCTTAATGACGGCAAGGTAGTTGTTGATCTCTGTCTCGTGCATGTCGGTCCTCCGAACAAAGGTTATAGCCATAGCATGGGTCGACCCCTGCGCACATTAACCTTCAGGTTGAAAGTAAATGCAAAGGTAAACCGTATTATGTTTGCACATTATGAACGTATCAGTCAAATAATTGACCGTGAAAACCAAACAAACCAGATAAACGGCGTGGTATGGCCCCTCAACAAAGCATCAACCAGCGCTACGAGGTCGGAGCGTTCCTAAATGTATAGTTACCCGGAGAGCGCACATTGATATACGTTACGCCCTCTACCTGCGAAAGCAGCTTGGTGACTACGCGCTCCTTCTTGACGATATCGTTCGAATCGCCCAGCGACACCTCAATGCCGTTATTGAGGTTTGCCGAGATGGCTTCGACCGAAGGCGTGGAAATATCCTTGACTTGTCCCAAGAACTCGCTCGAAAAACCACGCACATAATCCAAGCCAGCCTTAACGGCCTTGGAGCTCACCGCCTGGCCGGAAACCGGAGCGACATCCGCCGAGACATCAGTCAACAACACCGCGCCATAGTGCTTAGCGAGCGCCAGCGCGGCATCAATGCCGGTCAGGGTATTTGAGCCCTGCCCCGTCGTGATGACGTTGCCCTGGTCATCCACTTCGACCGACGTCGACAGCGGGGCGATCCAGGTGTCATCATCCCCGATGGCCCAGGCAAGGTCATCGGAGCTGATATAGGCAATTGCAATGACCTTGCGCTCCATCGGCGTAATGATGAGCGTATGTGGGAACTGACGCTGGACATCCACGCCCGAGACCCACGGGTTCTGCTTGAGGTCCTCGGTAATCTGGTCGGGATCGACGTTAAAAAGCGACGTTCCCTCGGGCAAATCGATCAGCTGGATAGCATCGTGCTTCGTCACATGCTCGCTGCCTTGAATCTGAATATCAGTGGCGGTAAACAATCCAGAGTTAATCACCACGATAGCAACGACGACGAGCACGGCCAAGACGGCCAAAACGCCGCCCACGATTTTGCCTTTGCCTGTAACGACAGAAGCGGCGTCTGATGTTTTATTTGTCATCGCCCTAAGTGAAGACAACGGGTTGACGCCTTTTTTACCCGAAGGCTTCTTGGCGGTAGCCGGCACCGATGTCAGCGAGCGCGGTTTCGATGCGCCCAGCGTGCGACTCGGACGCGCCGCCTTAGTTCCTGTCGAGGGCTTAGGAGTTGCCATAGGACGGGCAGGCTTGGCGCCCATAACAGGCTTTGACGTCACCGAGGGACGCGAGGACTTTTTTGCGGCCGGACGATTACCGAGCTGCGAGCCGACAACCGGACGACTGGTCTGTCGAGCATGCCCGACAGACTTAGAGTGCGCGACGGTATTGCGTTGAGGTTTGGCAGGCGCGCCGGAACGCCCTCCGGCGCGGCGGAAGGTGGGTTTCGATGCTCTAGAAGCCGAGGAATTTAACTTCCGGTCTGAGCTCGATGCCATACGCCTCCCTCACCTTTCCGTGCACATGTCTGATAACCGCGGCAACGTCATCGGCCGAGGCAGTTCCGTTATTAACGATAAAATTAGCGTGAACGGGCGAAACTTCCGCGCCGCCAATCGAAAAACCCTTTAATCCACAATCCTCGATAAGCTTGCCCACACTCGCATCGGGCGGGTTACGAAAGACCGACCCGCAGGATGCGCGACCCATGGGCTGCGTACGCTTGCGCCTCGTCAGGTACCGTTCCATGCGCTCGCGAATGTCGGCCTTGGGCGCCGGTTTAAGCTTGAGCACGCACTCGAGGATGATCTCATTGCGGGGAAGGCTACATTCGCGGTAGCCCCAAGTGATCTCGGACCCCGCATAATGCTTGATACCGGATGCCGGGTCAAACGTTACGACATCCTCAACCAGCGAGCCAATCCACTCGGTCCGTGTGCCGGCATTCATAGATATCGCACCGCCGACCGAACCAGGGATGCCGACGGCAAACTCAAGGCCCGAGAGGCTACGCGACAGGGCATCGTTGACCAGGCGCGCAAACATCACGCCCGCACCGACCGTCAGCGTACAACCGTCATCGGCAACAACCGTGCGCTGAAACTCACGTCCGAGCGAAATGACGGCACCGCGATAACCGCCATCGGCAACCAGCAGATTGGAGCCCTTACCGATGATGACCCACGGCACCTGCTCGCGATCGAGCACCGCCACGGCGCGGCGGAGGGCATGATAGCTATGGCACGTCACAAAGAGGTCGGCCTTGCCGCCGATACGATAGCTCGTATGACGCGCAAGGCGCTCGTCCTCGATCACATCCGTGTCGATCATGCCCGAGAGTGCCATGACGGCGTTAAACAGACCCATTAGACTTAAGCGTCTTTCTTGGCAGTCAGATACTCAATGAACTCGGGGCCGACGGTCGTAACGTCACCGGCACCCATAGTGAGCAGCAGATCGCCCTCGCCCACCATCTGCTCGAGCTCCTGATTGAGCTCAAGACGGCTGGAGCAGTACACGACCTCCTTGCCAGGATGCTTGGCGCGCACGGTATCGGCGAGCATCTTAGAGGTGACACCCGGAATGGGCATCTCGCCAGCCGAGAACACATCAATCAGCAGCAGTTTATCGGCATTGGCAAATGCATCGGCAAAGTCGTCGCACAGGGCCTGCAGGCGCGAATAGCGGTGCGGCTGGAACACGACGTCGACGTGCTTGTAGCCCAGCGACGAAGCAGCAGCAAGCGTCGCCTTGATCTCGGTGGGGTGATGGCCGTAATCATCGACCACGGTGATGCCATCGATATCGCCCACGTGGGTAAAGCGACGGCGGACGCCCTCAAAGCTCGAGAGCGCCTTGGCGGCGGCGTCGATGTCAAGGCCCAGGACATGGGCGACGGTGAGCACCGCCGTGGCGTTGAGCATGTTGTGGCGACCGGGATTGCTCTTGATCTCCACAGCGTGCTCAGTGCCGTCCTCAAAGCGAACGATAAAGTCGCTCTGGATGCCCTTGACATCCGGGTGCATGCAGACGATGTCGTTGCTCTCGGCAAAGCCGTAGGAAAGCACGTGACGGCCCGTCGACTTGGCGAGCTCGACCAGATGCGGGTCCTCACCGCAGACGATGACGGTGCCGTCCTCGCCCACCAGGCTCATGAATTTGGCGAAAGTTGCCTCGATCTCCTCGATACCCGAGTAGTGATCGAGGTGGTCGGCCTCGACGTTGGTCACAATGACTACGTTGGGGTTCAGGAACAGGAAGGAGCTGTCGGACTCGTCGGCCTCGGCGACAAAGTAGTCGCCCGAGCCGTTCTTGCCGTTCGTGTCATAGCCCTCGACGATGCCGCCGATCAAGAAGCTCGGATCCAGACCCATGCGGTCGAGCATGGTGGCGCACATCGAAGACGTGGTGGTCTTGCCATGCGTGCCGGCAACAGCGACGGTGGTGTAGCCGTGGCCCAAAGCAGAGAGCATCTTGGCACGGGGCCACACGGGAATACCAAGCTCGCGAGCGCGCACGAGTTCGGGGTTGGACTCCGGAATAGCGGTGGAGACAACAACCACGTCGGGCTTGACCTCGTCGATCGTGGCGGCCTCATGGCCCACATGCACCTTCACACCAGCGCGGGTAAGCTGGCGGATATAACGTGACGTCTTAAGGTCGGAGCCGGTAACGGCATAACCGCGCTCGTGAAGAACGAGGGCGATGCCGCTCATGCCGGCGCCGCCGATACCGATAAAGTGGGCGCTCTTAAACTCGGGCGCGGAGGTTGCAGTCTGGGAATCAGCCATGTGCTCGTGTACTCCTTGCGTAAACACTGCCTGTAACCCGTTAACTGTACCGCACCTACCGCATCAGCGCGAGGGCGACCGACGATATCCCGTCTAACTAACGCAAACCCTCTACCGCATCCGCCAGAAGAGCGGCGGCCCTATCCTGAGCCAGACCACGCGCCGCCTGACGCATGGCGTCGCGCGCCGCCGCGTCATCGACCAGGTGCAGCAGTTCATCGGCAAAGGCAGAACCGTCGATATCGGCATCGGCGCAGAGCACGCCGGCCCCGGCGTCGACCAGATACCGGGCATTGGTGGTTTGGTGATCGGCCGTGGCGTGCGGGTACGGCACGAGCACCGAAGGCACGGCGAGTGCAGCGATCTCGGCCACGCTCGATGCGCCCGAACGCGAGAGCACCAAATCGGCAGCAGCCAGCATATCGCCCATGTTGTCGATGTAAGGCTGGACGCGGTAACGCTTCGCCTCCTCGGGCGTCAGCGCCAAAGCGCGCTCGGTCTCCTCAAAGCCGTCGGCACCCGTCGAATGCAACACATAGAGGTTCTTGCGCGAAAGCAGCTCGTTTTTGAGCGAAGCCACGCGCTCGTTGAGGTGCTGGGCGCCAAGTGAACCGCCAAAGACGAGCAGCAGCGTAGCGTCCTCGGGAACGCCAAGTGCCTTGCGGCCGCGAGCGCGATCGCCCTCGATCACCGAGCGACGTACGGGGTTGCCGGTCATGAGCACGTGGTCAGGGTCACCTTCGCGCTCAAAGACCGAACGCGCTGCCGGCACCGAGATGCACACGCGGGCGGCGTGGGAGTTCATCATCTTGTTGGCCAGGCCCGGAACAGAGTTCTGCTCATGCAGCAGATACGGAACGCCCGCGCCCTTGCACCACCCCAGCAGCGGAACCTCGACATAGGCACCAAAACCAATGGCGGCATCGGGCTTGCCGACCTTTGAGAAATGACTGGCGAGCGCACGCTTGGCTTTGTTGACACGCCACAGCGAGGTCAGCGCCGTCCAAGGACGGGAGCGGTCGAAGCCCGTGACCGTAATGGGCACAAAATCAAACCCAGCCTCGGGGACCAGACGACCCTCGAGCTTGCGCGACTGGCCCACGAACACAACGTGGTGGCCACGGTCACGCAGTTCTTCAGCCAAGGCGAGCGCGGGGTTGATGTGTCCTGCCGTGCCGCCGGCTGCAATAGCAACGGTCATTTTATCGGTCATGGTAGTCCCTTCGTACACGCGGTCCCTGGTCGTCGGTACGCAGACGCGCCGACGGGTCCGAGTTCAAATCGATTCGATTATATCCGCCGCCCGCGTTGCGAGGGCTGGGGCGCTGCGGACGACCTTGCGGCGCCGTTCGCTGACGCGGGCGAGCTGCCGGCTCGGTCGCAGAGCCATCCAGGACGGTAAAACCGTTACGCGAAGATCGCTCGCCGCGCACGTGGGGCACGCCGGCAGTACTCTCATCCATAACGGCAAAGCTCTCACGGCGGCGGTCATACTCATCGCGGCGGGCGCTCTCGTACGAAACGCGCAAGATCAACCCGGCAAGCATGAGCGACACAATAATCGACGAACCGCCGTAGCTAATAAACGGCAGCGGTTTGCCCGTCATGGGAAACACGTTGAGGATGCCCAGCGCGTTAATCAAAAACTGCACCGCGAGAATGACCGCGGAGCCAGACGCCATAAGCGCGCCCCGACGATCGGTCGCCTGCTCGGCAATGCGAAACGCCGAGTAGATCAGCATCGCAAACACCAAGACGAACAGCACGGTTCCGACAAAACCGACTTCCTCGCCAATGATGGCCAGGATGTAGTCGTTGTGTGCCTCGGGCAGATACGAGTACTTCATGGTTGAGTTGCCGATGCCACGGCCGAACAGACCGCCCGAGGCAAAGGCCATGATGGCAAGCGTGGCCTGATAGCCGTCACCATACTCGTCGGCCCAAGGGTTCAAGGCAACCTGAATACGCACCATACGGTACGGCTCTGCGACAAGCGCAATCACGATCACGAGAATGCCGAAGATTAGCACGCCAATGATAAATCTGGGGTCGAGACCCGCAAACAACGCCATGCACATGAGGGTCAACAGGATGATCAGGACAGTACCGAAATCGGGCTGGATAAAGATCAGAAAGAGCGAAATGCCCAGGTAGATGCCCATCTTGCGAAGGAATTCGTTGATGTTGCCACCGGGCGAAAAGAAGCGATCAAGCATGATGGCCGAATACGCAATGGCAAATGGCTTTAAAAACTCGGAAGGCTGGAACTGAATACCGGCGATGTTGAGCCAGCGCGTGGCGCCGCGGCTGCCGCTGCCCACCAAGAACACCAGAAGCAGTAGCCCTATCATGCCGATGAGGAAGATCCTGAGCACATCCTCCCCAAACCAGCTGTCCGGCAAAACGCGCACGATGGCAATCAGCGCCAGAACACCGACCACGGCAAACGCGGCCTGTCGACCCAGAAAAAACGTCGCCGAGCCATTCTCGTGCAGCGCCTCGACCGAAGACGCCGAGTACACCATCAGCAGGCCAAAGCATACCAAGGTAAACAGGCAGGCCATGAATATCAAACGGGGGCGCATGATACGGGCGGGAACGCCGGCAATATAGCGTTCGCTAAACGACTGCCCGCCGCGGCCGGAACGCGGTGTGGTGCGACGTGAGGAAGCACGGTCCGAGTCGGGCCTCCTCATACCTTGTCGGGGGCTCTCCTCTCTCACCGCAACCCCTATTCCATTTGTGATTTCGCCGCAGCGGCAAGCTGAGCCACGTAGTCCTTAAACACGCGGCCGCGCTCCTCATAGCCCGAGAACTCATCGAACGAAGAGCAGGCAGGAGAAAGTAAGATCACGTCGCCACGGCTCGACAGCGAACGGGCGACGTCCACGGCATCGCGCAGGTCATCCGCCTGGGCGATATCCACGTCACCATCGACATCGGCCTCGTCCATAGCGGCGGTAAAGCGCTCGCGCGCATCGCCAAAGCAAACGACCGAGCGCACGTTGTCCATAACGACGCGGGCAAAGTCCGCAAGCGGCGTACCCTTATCGTGGCCGCCGAGCAGCAAGATCACGTCGTCATCGGGAAATGCCGTCAGTGCCTTCTCGACCGCATCGGTGTTAGTCGCCTTGGAATCGTTGACGTAGCGCACGCCGTCAATCTCGCCACACGGCTCCACGCGGTGCTCGAGCGGCTGGAACGAGGCCAGACCGCGGCAGACACCGTCGACATCGGCACCGACTGCCAAGGCAGCCGTGGCAGCGCACAGGGCATTGATAACATTGTGATGGCCCGAGATCTTGAGCTCGGATGTAGCGATGAGCGGGGTCTCGACACCCTTCAGACGCACGATCATCTTGCCATCGCGCACAAAGGCGGCATCCTCGCCCTCAGGCTCGTCAAAGGCAACCTTGCAGATGCGACGACCCGGCGTGTAGATGTACTCATCGAACTCGTGAATGCCGGCGTCTTCGACGTCGACAACCACCAGATCGTCATCGACCATATTGTCAAACAGTTTGATCTTGGCAAGCGCATAGTTCTTATGACTCTTATGCCAGCCCAAGTGGTCGGGAGTGATGTTGAGCAGCACCGCCACGCGGGGGTGGAGCTCGGTTGTCGTAGCAATCTGATAGCTCGAGAGCTCAGCCACAAACCACTCGTTGTGGGCTCGGCCGTCAATCTCGTTGACCGGCGGCTCGCCGATGTTGCCGACAGCAACGCTGGCCTCGCCGGCAGCCTTAAGCAGATAATCAGTCAGCGACGTGGTGGTCGTCTTGCCGTTGGTGCCCGTGATGGCAATCCAGTTATCGGGCGACAGGCGATAGGCAAACTCGGGCTCACCCATAATCTGGGCGGCATGCTCGCGCCCAGCCTTAAAGAAGCCCGAGAACTCCGAGATGCCCGGGCACGTCACGCATACGTCATAGGCGCCCTCGACCTGTTCGGTCCCATAGACAAACGACGCACCAGCAGCCTCGAGCGCACGCGTGGCGTCATTGGGCTCAGAGGTGCCACCGCCATACACGGTAACGGCACTTACGCGCTCGGGATGTGCCAGCGCCCAGCGGGCGACATCGAGACCGGATTTGCCCTGACCCAAAACGAGCAGGCTAAAGACATCAGCAAGAGACATGAAAGACCACTATCCCAACTGGAAGAACAGAGCAAGGCCAACGGCACCAAAGGCAGCAGCGATAATCCAAAAACGGATGACGACCTTGGTCTCGGCCCAGCCCTTCTTTTCGAAATGATGATGGATGGGCGCCATAAGGAAGACGCGCTTGTGCGTAAAGTGGAAGTAGACAACCTGAATCATGACCGACAGGGTCTCAACGATAAACAGGCCGCCGATGATAAGGGAGACGACCTCGGTGTTGGTCATGATGGACGTGCAGGCAAACGCGGCGCCCAGGGCAAGCGAGCCGGTATCGCCCATAAAGATGCTCGCCGGATAGCAGTTGAACCACAGAAAGCCCAAGCAGGCACCGGCACACGCGGTGCAGAAGATGGACAGGTTCACGTCTCCGTGCAAAAACGCCATGGCAGCCATGGCGAGCATGGCAATCATGGAGGTGCCGCCAGCAAGACCGTCAAGGCCATCGGTCAGGTTCACGGCATTAGAAAGACCGGCGATCATCAGCCAGCAAAAGACAATGTAGAGCCACGGGAACGAAAGGCCGCAGATGGTGGTCGAAAGCACGCCAAGGTCAATCGTCAGGCCGCCGGGAAAACGAATCTCGGAGGCGACGCCGCACCAGTTAACGGCAAGTACCGTAAAGGTGACACAGATAATGGTTAGGCCGATCATCTTGGCATGAGGCGTCAGACCGAGCGAGCGCCCATGCGTAACGGAGGTCAGGTCGTCGATCAGGCCCAGCACGCCGGTCGCCAGCGTGGCGAGCAGCACGAGCACGAGCTCGGTGGTGAGCTTGCCCATCAGCAGGCAGGTCAGCGAAATCGCAACAAGGATGATGACGCCGCCCATGGTCGGCGTACCCTGTTTAATCAAATGACGCTTGGGGCCGTCGGCTCGGACCTGTTGGCCGATACCCTCGACCTTCAGCAGCTTGATCCACCACGGCATGAGCAGCAGCGCAATGGCAGCGGCGATGCCAAGCCCCAAAAAAGCCTGATACGTTGGATACGAGGGATTGCCGAACATGGGCTAGCACACACCTTCCACAAAGCGGTCGAGCTCAACAAAGCGGGAACCCTTGACCAGTACAACATCATGTTTTTCAAGCGCGCCGCCCATGCGGTCGAGCACCTGCTGATAATCGGAGAACACCTGGATGCGGTCCTCGTCCATGCCCATCATGCGCGCGGCATCGGCCATAAGCTGGGCCAGCTCACCACCCACGCACGCCAGCATGTCGAGCTTCTTGGCGGCCGCATAGGCGCCCACGAGCTCATGCATGCGAGGAGCCTCATCGCCCATCTCGCCCATCTCGCCCAGGATCGCCATGCGAGACCCCGTGCACGAAAGCGAGCACAGTAGATCGAGGCCAGCAGCCATGGATTCGGCACTGGCGTTATAGGAATCGTCGATGACGCGGGCACCGCTCTTGGCGCGCTTGATCTCCTGGCGGCGACCGGTGATCGTGAGGCCCCTAAAGGCAGCATCGATCTGCTCGGGCGTCACGCCCAAGCGATAGGCAACCGCGGCGGCCTTAACGGCATTAGGAACGGACTGCACGCCGGGGATGGCAAGCATGGTATCGATCGTCTCACCCTGGCCAAAATCGAGCGTAAAGACCGGACGTCCCTCGTCATCAACACGAATGTCGCGGGCACGAACCTCATCATCGTCCGAGACGCCGGCCAGCATCACATCGATACCAGCAGGCTGGGCGAACGTATCGCGAATGAACGGCGTAAAGTCGTCCTCACCGCCCAAAACCAGCAGCGGCAAGAAGTCGCCGGCGGCGCACATACCCTGGACAATCTCGGCCTTAGCGCGGGCGATGTTCTCGCGGCTGCCCAAAATGCCGATGTGAGAGGTACCAATCTTGCTTACGATGGCAAGGTTGGGATTGGCGGACTGGGACAGGCGCTCAATCTCGTGGAAATGGTTCATGCCCATCTCGAGCACCAGGACCTCGGTATCGGCCGGAGCGGAAAGCACCGTGAGCGGCATGCCGATCAGGTTATTGAAATTGCCCTTGGTGGCCCAGACACGATAGCGCTTGGCGAGCACGGCGGCGAGCACGTCCTTGGTCGTCGTCTTGCCGATGGAACCGGTAATGCCAACGACCAGGCAGCCAAGCTCCAGGCGATACGTGTGCGCCAAACGCAGCAGAAACTCCTCGGGATCATCGGTCAGCAGGATGGCGCACCCCTTGTCCTGCGCCAGCGAGACCAGCTCAGCCTCGGGCTCACGCGTCATCACGACGGCGCCGGCACCCGACTGGACGGCACGGGAAGCAAAATCATTGCCGTCGACGTTTTCACCGGGAAAGGCGACGAAAATCGTCCCTTCCTCGACCTGGCGCGAGTCGATAACGCACCCGCGGCATACCCGATCGGCTTCTCCCGTCACGGTTCGGGCCCCTGTTGCGGCCGCGAGGTTGTTGACGGCGATCTCTATCATTGCAGCTCCCCTGTAAACCTAATAATGCTATCGGCGTATTGTATCCCAGCGCCGCACATGCGTGGTGCAGGGCATGTGAACACCCTCATATGGGACAACAAACCACGCCCCAAAGATTGTAACCCCCTACTTCGTGTGCGGGATACCCAGCACGTCGAGCGCGTTGGCCATAATGGACTGGAACGGCACCGCAGCGGCATCTGAGCCGCTCGGCGTTCCGTCGAGCGTGATATAGCACAGCACCTTGGGCGATTGTGCCGGTGCAAAGCCCATAAAGGACGACATGTAGTTCTCCTTGAGGTAGCCGCCGTTCTCGTCGGCACGTTCGGCCGTACCGGTCTTACCCGCCACGTCATAGCCGTCAACCGCGCCGCCAACGCCCGTTCCCTCGGACACGACCGTCTGCATGCACGATGTCACCTGGGATGCGGCGTCCTCCGAAATCGCGCGCTCGCCTTCGCCCCAGTCCTTCTCGTCGCCTTTGCTGGACTTATAGAAGTGCGGTGTCATCATCACGCCGCCGTTGGCGATGCCGCCCACGGCGCGTGCGATCTCAATCGGCGAGACGGACAGCGCCTGTCCAAAGCTCATCGAGCCCAGCGTGGCGCCGTCATACTGGTCACGCTCCTTGACGATACCCAGGCTCTCGCCCGGAAAATCGACACCAGAGCTGTGACCGATGCCCCACTTGTCCACATAAGCGGCAAAGTCATCGGCACCGATCTTGCGCCCCACCAGGACAAAGCCCACGTTGGACGAACGGCGCATCATCTCGCGCACATCCATGGTCATGGCGTAGTCGCGCTTGTCGGCATCGGTGACGGTATCGTCGCCCACCTTGATGCTCGCCGGCACCTCAAACGACGTACTCGATCGCACGACGCCCAAGTCGAAGCCGGCGCCCGCCACGAGCGTCTTAAAGACCGAGCCGGGCTCGTAGGCGTCGGTGACCAGGCGCAAGTTCATATCCTCGGTCTTGGCGTTTTCCAGATTGGTCTGGTCGTAAGTCGGATACGAGCAGGCTGCCAAGATCTCGCCTGTCGTAGGATCGGTGACCAGCGCCGAGCCGTTCTTGGCCTTAGTCTTCTCAACTGCCTCTGCCAGGGCATCCTCGGCCGCACGCTGGATATTGACGTCGAGCGTCGTCACGATATCAACGCCGTCGACCGCAGCCACCTTTTTATAGGCACCGCCCGCGATATAGCTGCCGTCCCTCGCGCGCTCGCGTACGAGAGAACCGTTCGTGCCGGTCAGAAGCTTGTTGTATTGCTTTTCGAGACCCGTCAAGCCATCGTTGTCCACATTCACTACACCCAGCACCTGCGATGCCAGATTGCCGTATGGATATACGCGCTTCATGGCCTGCTCAAAAAGCACACCGGGCAGGTTCTTCTTCTCCAGCGTCGCAGCATCGTCTTCGTCCACCTGGCGCTTGATATACACCCAGGTTCCATCGGACTCAACGAGCTTGCGGCAGGTCTTTTTATCGATTCCAGTTGCCTTGACCAGCGCCGACACCGTCTTGTCAACGTCCTCGACAAGCTGCGGGTTCACGGCGATGTTGCGACATTCGACCGACGACGCCAGCACGTTACCGTTGCGGTCGTAGATGGTGCCACGTTTGGCATAGAGGGTCTGCGCAAGCAGGCGACGCGCATCGGCACGCTCGCGCAGTTTATCGGCTTCGACAACCTGATAGTCGGCAAGGCGAAAGACGCCCAAGCCCAAGCCAAGCCCAATGAATCCCATGACGGCTTTGCGGCGAGGCAGAGGCGTGCCTGTGAGCCATTCGGTCGGCGAACTCTTGCGCGACCTGGTGTTATGCACTTGAGGGCCGCCCGAGCCGCGAAGTCGCGACGCCGGGTCGTTGCCACGGGACCGCCCGGCGTTGTAAGATTGCCGACCCGTTCCTTGATAACCAGAACGTCCCCGCGACGAGGGACGTCCAGAACCGCGGCCCCTATCGGAACCGCGGCGATAGTCATTTGTCATACTCAGCTACCGTCTTGCTACTGAGCGGTCGCGGTCGCGTTGGCGCCCGCGGCTGCATCCTGCGAAAAGTCAAGTGTAACGCTCTCGCTGGGCTCCACCATGCCATAAGCGCCCGCAAGGTCGCGAATGCGCGTGTCGGCGCCATAGACCGAATGCATGACCTCCAGGTCGGAGCTCTCATCGGTCGCCTTTTCGAGCGTGTTGGTAAGCTCGGCGTTGCTGTTGAGCACCTGGGCCGTAACGCCGGCGAGCGCCACGCGGGCGACGCCGATCGTCATGAAGATAGCCGCAATGATGCAAAACGTTTTAAGAACGCTCATGAAAACCGGGCTTACCGCCTGGTTTGCCTGACGGCCCGCGCCCGTGTAGACATCAAAGCGCGGCGTGCGCTGCTCACGGGGAGCAACGGGGGCCTGCGGCGTCTCACGATAGGCGGGCATGGCGTTCATATCATAGGCGAGTGCTGCGCTTGAAGTGTTGTAGCCCATGATATGCCGCCTCCCATCCCGAGTACGTTGGTAGTGTGTTTAAGCTTCGTTTATGGTGCGAGCGGGAGGTCCAATATCGCGCGGTCGCGCCTACAGACGCTGCGCCACGCGGATTTTGGCTGATCTCGCCCGAGGGTTGCGCTCAACCTCATCAGGCTGGGCAACCAAGGGTTTGCGGGTGATGACCTTGAGTATCGGCACGTTGCCGCACACGCACACCGGAATCTCCGGCGGACACGTGCACCCCTGGCTCATCTCCTTAAAGTGGTTCTTTACGATACGGTCCTCGAGCGAGTGATACGAGATGACGCAGATACGTCCGCCCGGGTTGAGCCACCTGGTGGCGGCATCAAGCCCTCGTTCGAGCACATCGAGCTCGTGATTGACCTCGATGCGAATGGCCTGGAAACTTTTCTTGGCCGGGTGTCCGCCATGCCGACGAGCGGCAGCCGGGATACCCGCCTTGATGATCTCGACAAATTGGCCGGTGGTTTCGATCGGTTCTTGCTCGCGGCGGCGCACGATCTCGCGCGCGATCTGCGAGGCGAACTTCTCTTCGCCGTAGACGCGTAGAATCCGGGCGAGGTCGTGTTCGTTATAGGTGTTGATGACCTCAGCTGCGTTTAAGGTGTTATTACCCGGATCCATCCGCATGTCCAATGGGGCGTCCTCGTTATACGAAAAGCCCCTGCCAGGGATATCGAGTTGCGGCGACGAAACGCCCAAATCGAACAGGAAGCCATCGACCCCGGGCACCTCGGCCGAGCAAAGCAGCTCGTCCAAGTCGCCGAAGTTGCCCTTCAGCAGCTGGTGCGGAACTCCGGGAACCTCGCGGTCCAGACGGGCGCCAGCGGCCTCGAGGGCCATGTCGTCCTGATCGACGCCGAGCAAAAGGCCCGTCTCCCCCACCTGCGCGGCCATCTTTACCGAATGGCCGGCACCGCCAAGGGTGCAATCGCAGACAACGGAGCCGCTCTTTAGCCGCAGCGACTCAAGCACTTCGCCGAGCATGACAGGTTCATGCCGATATTCTTGTGTCAAGATCCCACGCTCCATCCGTTACCCGTGCCTTGCCCTTACGAGAAGAAGAGGTCCAGCAGGGCCTCATCGTCATCGTCCTCATCGGCCGCGGCGCGATCCCAAACCTCAAGGTGGTCGTAGTTGCCCACAACCGTGACCTCGCGGTCGAGGTTCGCCTGCTTGCGGAGAGACTCGGAAAGACCGATACGACCGGCGCTGTCCACGTCCATCGACGTGGTGCGCTTGTTGATCGCCCTCATGAGCTTCTGGTCATTAATGTCACGCGGGTTAAAACCCTCGTGGCCCTCACGACCCGCGAAGAGTCCTTCGACCCACTTATCGAAGGCCTCGGCAGAGAACACGTACAGAGCATCGACATCCAAGGCTTTAAACACGCGAACGTGCTCTCCAAGCTCCTCGCGAAGGGGTGCAGGCAGGGATAGACGACCTTTTGCATCGAGATTGCGCTCGTATGCACCAGTCATTCCCATGTGCGCCCTCCCCTCGGTTACTCAGATGGCACGTACGCGGGAAACCACCCCGCCTGTCGACGTCATCAATAATATGGGGAACCGCCCCATTTTTCAACACCTTTCCCCACCCCCTTCCCCCCCCCCCCCCCC
>URVZ01000026.1 GCA_900551365.1 uncultured Collinsella sp. | reverse complement strand
ACGCGCATAAAGAAAGCCTCCCATTTCTCATGTCCAAGAAATGGGAGGCAGTTCAGTGTTCCCGGCGGGGCTTTTTCGTTTCGTGGTTAAGTGAATATGTTGGAAAATCTGATAAACGTTCACCTATCTCATGGCTGTCCAGCATGGCACCCTTACCAGCAGAAAATAGGTGTGAGGATCTCAATTGTGTCCGTTCAGCGGTAAAAATCGACCGTTCAAGGATATTATTCAAGTGAACGTTCACCTGTCGTAAGCAATCGCGCATAATCTAACTAAACGTTCACCCTGAACGCTGGGCAGACAGATGTCAGTGTGGACTCCAATGTCTTGCTGCAAGACAATCGAGAAAAGAGAGGGAGCTCGATGACTAATAAGATCGGAAAAAAGCGTAAGATCACATTCTGGACGCGCTTGGGCTTTGGTATGGGCGGTATGCTCAATTCCGGTGCCCTGACCTTTACGCACAGCTACATGGTGCTGTTCCTGTCCACGGAGTGTGGCCTGTCCGCAGGCGAGGCTGCACTGATCAGCTCGTTTGCCATCTATGTCAACGCCATTCTTTGCCCGCTGATGGGCTTTGTGGCCGATAACTTCTATGCCACCAAGATTGGCCGCATCTTTGGTCGTCGTCGTTTCTGGATCTTGCTGGCCATCCCGATGATGATCGCCGAGCCGCTCATCTTCGTGGCTACGCCGTTTGGCTTCCCGTACTACTTTGTGCTGTACCTGATCTACAACGTCGCGTACACGTTCTGCACCGCCAACCTGTCGCCGCTTACCATCGAGATGACCGACGACTTTAAGGAGCGTACGTACCTCACCGGCTACAAGCATCTCTTTGGTAACGCCGCCGGCTTCCTGATGGCTGCACTTGTGGGCTTCGGCTTTGGCACCTTCGGCGAGACCAACCCGTTCAGCTACTTCATCATCGCTACGGTCAACGCTTCGGTCATGGCAATCTCGCTGCTTTGTGTGTACCTGTCCACGTGGGAGCACACCCCCGAGGAGGTCGCTCAGGAGAAGATCGAGAGCGTCGGCGAGGGTATCAAGAAGTTCTTCATCGACGTTATCTCCACCTTCCGCAACAAGTCCTTCCGCAAGGTCCTGTACGCACAGGTCTCCACGAAGCTCGCTGCTGCCTGCTGGTCTGCCTGCCTGTCCTTCTTCATCGTCTACTGCCTGCAGATTCCTAAGTCCTACGAGTCCGTGATGGAGATGCCTGGCAAGGTCGTCGCTATCGTCTGCACCGCCATCTGGGTCGCCCTCATGGCCAAGAAGGGCTTCCACAAGTCTTGGTACCTCGCAAATGTCGGTTGCGCTGCGTGCATCATCGCCTACAACTACTTCGCCTTTGGTCAGATCAACGGCACCTCCACGGTCGCCATCGCCATGATCGCCTACCCCATCATCTTCGCCATCTGGAAGTTCTTCTACGTCGGCTTCCAGTATCTGCCCGATGTTCTGCTCAACTACATCCCCGATGTCGATGAACTTATCACCCTGCGTCGTCGCGAGGGCATCTACAGCTCCGCTCAGCAGCTCTGCCAGCAGATCGCCCAGGCTATCGCCGTTAACGCATGGGCCATCGTCCTTGCTGCCTCCGGCTTCATTCAGACCGCCGGCAACAGCGACGCTGTGACCCAGCCCGCCACCGTGCCTCTGTACATCTGCGGCTACATGCTCATCGGCTGCGCCGGCTTCTTCCTGCTCGCGGCTGTCCTTGCCCGCGGCATCAAGATCGACAAGGAGCAGTGCGACGTCCTTTGCGACGAGATCCGCCGCGTCAAGGAGGGCGGCAAGATGGCCGACGTCAAGCCCGAGGTCAAGGCGCTTTGCGAGGAGCTCTCCGGCTTCAAGTACGAGGACTGCTTTGCCCACAACAACGTTGGCTTCCAGGACGGTAGCGTAACCCCCGCCGAGTAAGGCCGACATATCGTCCAAATCACAGGGCCGTGCCACCGGAATTACGCCGGCAGGCACGGCCCTTTTTCAACAGCGTACAATTTGCCTTTAGAGCATCTTTTTGAGGGAGAAATCCATGGAGACGAACGTTATCTGGCGCAACGCCCGCGCGGCCGTGATCGAGCTTGACGACGGCGGCTACTTTACCTGTGCCGATACGTGGGAGATCTTTGTCAACGACGAGCCCGCCGGTACCACGAATACGGTCGAGACCTATCTCGACGGCCTGACCCCCGGCAAGCGCAACCTGGTTCGTTTTGTTTGTGGCGAGCGTGAGCTGAGCGTAGGTGTCACCACGCCGGCTGAGCCTTTTACCATCAACGTTCGCGACTGTGGCGCCAAGGGCGATGCCGAGCATGATGACACCACCAACATCCAGGCTGCCATCATGGCCTGTCCCAAGGACGGGCGCGTGCTGATTCCCGCCGGCAGCTATCGTATCAAGTCCCTCTTCCTTAAGAGCAATATCAACATCGAGCTCGCCGAGGGAGCGGTGCTGCTGGCTCGCCACGATCGTGCGGCGCTTGCCTACATCCCCGGTACGGTCATGGGCGACGAGGGTGCTGGGTATGCTGGCACCGATATGCTGCCCCTGGGCCGCTGGGAGGGCGAGAGCTTCTCGACATACTGCTCTACCTTTACGGGTCTGAGCGTGCACGACGTGTGCATCTATGGTCGCGGCGCGATCGACGGTCAGACTGATTTTGCCGAGGACAACTGGTGGAACAAGGACTTTAAGAACATCTTTCGTCCTGAGGAGGGCCGCGAGGTCGCCCGCCCGCGCATGATTTTCCTGTCCGAGTGCCAAAACGTGAGCTTGGCCGGCTTCACCGTCCGCAACAGCCCGGCGTGGAACATCCACCCCATCCTGTGCGAGCACGTCGATGCGCTCTGCCTGTCCATCGAGGGCCCCAAGAACTCCCACAACACCGACGGTTTCGATCCCGAGAGCTGCGGCTTTGTCCGCATCCTTGGCTGTCAGTTCTCGGTGGGCGACGACTGCATCGCCATCAAGAGCGGCAAGCTGGGCATTGAGCCCGAGCTTCGTCCCGCCATGCACGACGTGCTGATCTCTCACTGCTACATGCACGATGGTCACGGCGCCGTGGTCCTGGGTTCAGAGGCTGCCGGCGGCATCAAGGACCTTACCGTGAGCAAGTGCCTCTTTGAGCGCACCGACCGCGGCCTGCGCGTCAAGACCCGCCGCGGGCGCGGCAAGGATGCCGTCAACGAGGGCATTACCTTTGAGCACATTCGCATGGATGAGGTGCTCACGCCCTTCGTGGTCAACTCCTTCTACTTCTGCGACAAGGACGGCAAGACCGATTACGTGCAGTCTCGCGAGACGCTGCCTGTCGACGACCGCACGCCCGGCTTTGGTGCCACGACGTTTTGCGATATCGAGGCCACCAACTGCCATGCTGCCGCGGCCTATATCACGGGTCTGCCCGAGAGCAAGGTGACGCGTCTGACGTTCCAAGACGTTCACGTGACCTTTGCCGACGATGCCGAGCCCTTTGTCCCGGCCATGGCCTGCGGCGTTGAGCCCATGGTGCGTCAGGGCATCATTGCGCAAAACGTCAAGGTGCTCGACCTGCAAAATGTGGTGATCGAGGGCCAGGACGGCGAGGAGCTGCAGCTCCAGAACGTCGACAAGGTTGTCCGTTCCTAACTCGGGTTGATGACCAGGGCTGCATTGTCGGATAAATCGGCAATGCAGCCCTTGTGCGATACGGCCGTGTGCGCTGCGCTACGCATCATGGTGAAAGGGAATACATGCTCAATAAAACGATTCCTGTCGGGGTCGATGGCTCGTCTGCCACGATTACGTCTTATGTTTTTGCCCCGACCGAAGATGCTTATGCTTTAAAACCGCTGCCTGCAGTTGTGGTCGTGCCAGGAGGCGGCTACGATCACGTTTCGCCGCGCGAAGGCGAGCCGGTAGCGCTCCGTTTGTTGGCGATGGGCTACCAAGCGTTTGTGCTGAACTACTCGGTTGCTCCGGCTGTCTATCCGCTGGCATTGCAAGAACTCGCGCGGGCGGTCGATACCGTCCGAGGCCATGCGGCAGAGTACTGTGTCGATCCTGATCGGATTACGGTCATGGGTTTTTCGGCCGGTGGGCATCTAGTTGGCTTGCTCGGGGCGCTTTGGGACCAACCCTGGCTTGCAGAGTCGATTGCGGCATCTCCTGAGTCGATTCGGCCTGACGCACTTTGCTTGGGCTATCCGGTCGTAAGCTCGGGGGCCTATGCTCATCGTGGTTCATTTGAACACCTAACGGGTGCCGATGGCGCTTTGGCTCAAAAGTTGTCGATCGAGAATATGGTGGGCGAGGGCTTCCCCCGTACGTTCTTGTGGCATACCGCCGAGGATGCATCGGTACCAGTTCAAAATAGCCTCCTTCTTGCGCAGGCTCTTGCCGACCACGGGATTGGCTTTAGCCTACATGTCTTTCCGCATGGAAAGCATGGGGCATCGCTCGCCACGGCCCTAACGGCATTTAAGGGCTGCGCCGAGCATATTCAGCCACAAGTTCAGGGCTGGCCTGAACAGTTCGCTTCCTGGGAGCGTGATGGACGATGAGCGAAAGTATCTATACGCTGCGCGTTTCGAGGGCTGCGGCAGGAGCGTATCCAACGATTTCCGATGCCTTGGCGGCAGCCGATCAGCTCTATCCGGATGCCGAGCAACCGGTGATGATTCGCGTCGATCCGGGCGAGTATCGCGAGCGGGTCGAGATTCATCGCTCGCATGTGACGATTGAGGGAGAGACGGCCGACAGCGTGCGTATCGTGGGCAGCCTGGGTGCCAAGATGCCTTCGGAGGACGGCTCGGGCGTGGACGGCACGCTCGGCACGTTTAGGACCTATACCGTTTTGGTCGATGCCGACGACGTACGGCTCGAGAACCTCACGATCGAAAACGATGCGGGCGATGGGCGCGAGGTCGGTCAGGCGATTGCCCTGTATGCCGATGGCGACCGTCTGGTTGTCGATGCCTGCTGCATTAAGGGGCACCAGGACACACTGTTTTTGGGTCCGCTGCCGCCGCATGAGGCCAAACCGGGCGGGTTTATAGGACCCAAACAGTATGCGCCGCGCCGGGTGGGGCGCCAGTATTTTCGACGTTGCCGGATCGAGGGCGATGTCGACTTTATCTTTGGCGGCGCGCGTGCCTACTTTGAGGGGTGCGAGATTCGCTCGCTCAATCGCGATATGGATGTCAACGGGTATGTAACGGCAGCCTCCACGCCTAAAGGCGAGCCGTACGGATTTGTGTTCCACGGCTGTTCGTTTACAGCTCCGGATGGCGTGGCGCCGGATTCGGTCTACCTGGGTCGTCCTTGGCGCGAATGGGCGCAAACTGTGCTGATCGATTGCTGGCTGGGGCGACATATCAAGCGCGAAGGCTGGTGGGATTGGAATAAGCCGGCGGCGCACAGCTGCGCGCAGTATGCTGGCGCAATCCTGCATGGGCCGGCGGGTGATACTACCGACTGGGTGCCGTGGGCAAATAAACTCGATGTGATGGCTGCCGCCGGGTACGCTCGCGAGCAGGTGCTTGCCGGTGGGGATGGCTGGGATCCCGAGGGCGGCGACGGTGATGCGGTTGAGACGGCTGGGCTATCTGCCAATGGCCGCACCGTGCACATCGAGACGTACTGCGAAGACGAGCCTGCGCTGCGTGCCCGGCTGAAGCGCGAGGGACGTTCGGCTGCTTTTACGGGCAAGACTCCTGCAGATTTTGAGGCGTGGAAGATTGCGACCAGGACTCGTCTGTACGATGTTTTGGGCCTTTCGCTTATGGACCGCGTCCCGATTGAGATTCGTGAGCTCAGCCGCGTGCGGGTTGCCGGCGGCATCGTGCGCACCCATGCGATGCTGCAGGTGGAGCGCGACGTTTGGATGCCGTTCTACCTGCTCGAGCCGCAGTCGCCTAAGCTCGATGCGTGCGGCCGCAAGTGTTGCTATATCTGCCCGCATGGCCATCAGGGAGCGGGTGCTGCAAGCGTAGCCGGTGTTGCGGGCGTGCCGGCGGTCGATGATGCCGTGCGTAAGTTCAATTACGACTACGGTCTGCGTTTGGCACGCATGGGTTACGTGACCGTCTGCCCCGACGCACGCGGTTGGGGATACCGTCGTGACTGGAAGGGCCAGGGCGATGACGAGAACAGCTTTCTGCGCGGCACGTGCCTAAACCAGGCGCGCATGGCCGAGCCGCTGGGACTTACCGTTGCGGGTCTCAACGCCTGGGATAACATGCGTCTGATCGATTACCTAGAGGCGCGCGGCGACATTGCCATGGACGACCTGGGCTGTTTTGGCTTTTCGGGCGGCGGATACATGACGCTGTATCTGGCGGCGCTCGACCCACGCGTATGCAAGACGTTTGTCTCGGGCTACCTGTACGGTGTCGATGATTCGCTGCTGCACCTCAACGGCAATTGCAGCTGCAACTACACACCCGGACTTTGGCGCTTGCTCGACATGGGCGATATTGCCTCGCTTATTGCGCCACGCCCGCTGTTGGTGCAGAGCTGCGAAGAGGATCATCTGAACGGTTCGCGCGGGCTGAAAAATGTTGACGAGCAGCTCGAGATCGTGCGCGATGCCTACAAGTTACTGGGTCGCAGAGATGGCCTGCGGCACGAGGTGTGTCCGGGTGAACACCATCTGGGCGTGACACATCTTGCCGAGGATATCGAATGGCTCGATTCGCACGTTGCGGAATGCGCCCGTGCATAGCCCCTCGGCATGCTGCGAATAAACGGTACGTTCCTGTATGACCGCCGATGGGCGGATGAGGAGAAGATTATGGAAACGAAGAGTTTGAGTGAATCGACCATTTGCTGCTTTGGCGACTCAACGACCTGGGGCGACAACGGCTGCGGTGGGGGAGGCAACGACATCTCGTGGACCTCGCATTTGGGCGCGTTGCTGGGAGGCGCGGTCGTCGAGAACTTTGGCATCAAGGGTTCGCGTATCGCCATCAAGGCCGACCGTACCGATTCGTTTGTCGAGCGCCTTGACGGTATCGACGATGCGGCCGATATCTACATCGTCTTTGGCGGCGTCAACGACTTTAGCCGCAACGTGCCGCTTGGAGAGCTCGGCAGCACGGACGTGCATGAGTTCTATGGTGCACTCGATTACCTGATCCGTACCATCACGGCGCGCTCGCCTCGGGCAAAGCTCGTGTTTATGACGCCGTGCAAGACGAGCGGCAAGCACGAGAAGGATATCCCGGCAAGCGACGAGCTCAACCACCTGGGGTTGACGCAGGTCGCCTACGTGCGAGCGATGCTCGAGGTCTGCGACCGCTACTCCGTGCCGGTGATTGACCTGTATGCGCAAAGCGGTATCAGCCCGTTTTTGCCGGAGCACCGCGAGCTCTATATGCCGGACGGTCTGCATTACAGTCCTGCCGGCTATGAGCGCCTGGCGCATCGCATCGCCGCGGGTCTCACCGCCGTTTGCCGCTAAAAGTCTGCCGTTCGCGAGGAATATAGGGTTAACGTTCACCCTATATTCCTCGTTCGCGTTACACTAGGGGTAACGTTCACCTATCGTTTATGTCAGAGGGGACAGCAATGGGTTGCAATCAAATCCTGGACCGTTATATCGAGCAGTTGATCGAAACCTCTACGCCGCAGGCGCCGGCTTGGAATATCGAAAAGATTCGCGCCGGCAAGGAGAACACCTGGAACTATATTGACGGCTGCATGATCAAGGCGCTCATCGAACTGTACGAGATCACGGGTGAGCAGCGCTACCTGACTTTCGCCGATGACTACATCGATTTCTTTGTCCAGGACGACGGTACCATAAAGCATTACAACCCCGAGGAGTACAACCTCGATAACGTCAATGCGGGCAAGACCCTCTACAAGCTCTATGACCTGGTGGGCAAGCCCAAGTACCGTGCCGCCATGGACACCATCTACCGCCAGCTCGAGACCCAGCCGCGCACCAAAGAGGGCGTGTTCTGGCACAAGGCCGTCTATCCCAACCAGATTTGGCTCGATGGCATGTACATGGCGCAGCCGTTCTACATGCAGTACGAGCTGAGCTTCCACAACCGTCGTGCCTGCTCGGACAGCTTCCATATGTTCCAGGTCGTGCATGACCTGATGCGCAACCCCCTCAACGGTCTGTACTATCACGCTTACGACGCGAGCCGCAAACAGTTCTGGTGCGACCCGGTCACCGGCCTTTCGGCTAACTTCTGGCTGCGCGCCGAGGGCTGGTTTGCCATGGCGCTCATCGACACCTGGGAGCTTATGCCGCCTTCGATGTCGGCCGAGAAGGACGAGATCCGCAAGATGTTCCACGATCTGATCGACGCCATGCTGCCGTATCAGGACGAGAAGACCGGCATGTGGCATCAGGTCATCAACCTGCCCAATATCGCCCCCAACTACCTGGAGGAGTCGGGCAGCGCCATCTTTGCCAACGCCATCATGAAGGGCGTGCGTCTGGGCGTGCTGGGCGAGCGTTACTACCAGTACGGCCGTCGCGCCTTCGACGGCATCTGCGAGACCTGCCTGTCCGAGTATGACGGGCAGCTGGCGCTCGACAACATCTGCCTGGTTGCGGGCTTGGGAAACACCGCGCACCGCGAGGGCACGTTTGATTACTACATGAGCGAGACCGTGGTCAAAAATGATGCAAAGGGTGTGGCGCCGCTGGTGCTTGCCTATATCGAGACCATGCATCACGACAAGCTGGCCGGTAAGCGCGATCCGCTCGCCCCCTCGGGCGTGTGCTCCATCGAGGACCCGTTTGGCGGATACACCCCGGGCATCAACGCTCATAAGGGATGTGAATAACGTGGGGGCTATTACTCCGGGCGTACGTTTGCACGACCTTCCGCAGGGGACCGTCGAGGAACGCATTCGCATGGCGGGAGAGCTGGGCTTTTCGTGCATTCAACTGCCGAGCAAGGTGCTCTACGCATCGATGGGGATCGATCGAGGCGGCCTGACCCACGAGCTTGCCGACCATTTGCGTGCGGTGCTCGACGAGGCGGGCGTTTCGGTTACCGTGCTCGGCTGTTATAAGAATCTGGCGACGCCCGATCGCCAACAGCTCATGGATAACTTTGCCGAGTACGAGGCATGCTTGAACTTTGCCCAGATGCTCGGCGGATGCCCGGTTGGCACCGAGACCGGTCGCCCCAATGCACAGAACCGCGTTGCTGACGACCGCATGACCGATGAGGCACTCGATGCGTTTGCAGACGGGCTTGCACACGTCTGCGATCGGGCCGAGGCCGTGGGTGGGCAAATTTTGATCGAGCCTGGTTGGAACGAAACGGTCAACACGCCGGATCGCTGCCGTGAGGTGCTAGAGCGCGTCTCGAGTCCGTCGCTCGGCGTGATCTATGACCCAGTGTCGCTGCTGCACCCCAGCGTCGTTGACGAAGCGCAGGAAATCACCGCGCGCATGCTCTATTTATGCGGCAGCAAGATCCGCGCGCTGCACGCCAAGGATTTTGAGGTCGTTGATAACGAGGACGAAGCCGGTTGGTGCGACGGTACGGGTTCACGTCTGGTGTGTCATGGCGTGGGCGAGACGGGACGATATGACTTTGAGCCCGTGGTGGCCTGGGCGGCTGCCGCCTGCCCTGGGATTCCTTGCGTGGTCGAGAACAGCGTGCCGGCGACGGCGGCTGACTGCCTGGCGACACTCGAGCACATGTCCGGTCGCTGCGGGGCTTCGCATCGCGAGTTATAGCATTGGCTTTTGCCGTGTCGGCAGATTGAGATTACCTGTATGGGGGCGGCGGTGAAGGGTCTTTATCGTCGCCCCATTGGATTGCATTAAAAAGGGGAGTTGCGTGGCTATCCACATTGTCGAAGAGGCGAATCGTTGCCTGGGTTGTAAAAGGGCGTTCTGTCAGATTGAGGGCTGTCCAGTTCAGACGCCTATTCCGCAGGTCATCGACCTGTTCAAGCAGCGTCGTCTAGAAGAGGCGGGCGAGCTACTGTTCCAGAACAATCCCATGAGCGCGGTCTGCTCCATGGTGTGCAATCATTCGGGCCAGTGCGAGGGCGCTTGCATTCAGGGCCGTAAGGGCACACCCGTGCATTTTTCGAGCATCGAGCACTACATCTCCACAGCGTATTTAGATCGTAAGGAGTGGACGCCCGCGCCGTCGTGTGGCAAACAGGTTGCTGTGGTCGGTTCCGGTCCCGCCGGTATTACCGTGGCCATTAAGATGGCCCAGCTGGGCTGTGCCGTCACGGTATTTGAACAGCGCCCCGAGATCGGCGGTGTGCTGGAATACGGTATCCCCGAGTTCCGCCTGCCCCGTGCGCTCGTACAAAAGTACCGTCACGTGATGTGCTCGCTTGGCGTGCGCGTGCGCCCCTCGACCACCATCGGCGGCGCACTGCACATCGATGACCTGCTACGTGACGGCTACGACGCGGTCTTTGTCGGTACCGGTACCTGGCGAGCTCGAAAGTTGGGTATTCCCGGCGAGTCGCGCGGCAACGTGCTGTTTGGCATCGATTACCTGGTCGATCCCGCGAGCGTGGCAATCGGGCAGAACGTGGCGGTCATCGGTGCCGGCAATGTTGCCATGGATGTTGCCCGCACAGCCCTGCGCTCGGGCGCTCGCAAGGTCACCGTGTATGCCCGCTCGCGCCATATCTCGGCCATCGACGACGAGGTCGAGCTGACCGAGCTCGATGGTGCCGAGATTGTGTGCGGCAAGGCGATCTGTGCCATCGACGATAACGGTCCGGTCTTCGAGACGGCTATCTTCGACGAGGAGAATAACGTGGTGGGGTACGAGGAAGAGCTCGACCATGCGTCTGCCGACACAGTTGTGATTGCGGCTTCGCAGGTGCCCAAAGACAAGCTTGTGCTTACGACGGGTGGTCTGGAGACCGACCATCGCGGCCTGCTGTCGGTCGACGAGCAAGGCATGACGACGGTGTCCGGCGTCTTTGCCGCCGGCGACGTGGTCAACGGCCCACTCACTGTGGTCCATGCCGTAGCCGGCGCCAAGCTCGCCGTCGAAGGCATGGTCGCCTACCTAGGCCTCTAACTCCATCCCGCCCATCAGTTGCGGTGAAATAAGGACTGTTTTGGCTGTCAAAAGCCTCGGCCGCCCCGTATCTCACCGCAACTTTTTGTGGGGATCGGATTAAAGGCGGGGGAGTGCGAGCGGGTACGGACGCGGCGGTTGCTGATACGATAAGTACGTTAGCAACTGCCGCCGAGCGGCTCAAACGAAAGGAAGCCTGTATGGAGTCATCCGCCTACCCGATGCTCTTTAGCCCGATCAAGGTCGGTACGACCGAGGTCAAGAACCGCGTCTTTATGCCGCCGGTGTCCACCAACCTGGCCGACCATGGCTATGTGACCGATGACTTGGTCGATCATTACCGTGCCCGCGCCAAGGGCGGCGTGGGCCTGATCATCACCGAGGTCGTGACGGTCGAGCCCACCTATACCTATCTGCCGGGCGATATGTGCTGTTACGACGACACGTTCATTCCCGGCTGGGAAAAGCTCGCCGCGGCCGTCCACGAGTACGGCTGCAAGATCATGCCGCAGCTCTTTCACCCCGCCTACATGGCCTTTAACATTCCGGGCACGCCGCGCCTGATCGCTCCGTCCTTTGTGGGTCCGTCCTATGCCCGCGAGGCGCCGCGCCCCATTACGGTGGATGAGATCCACGAGCTCACGCATCAGTTCGGTGACGCTGCCGTGCGTATGCAGAAGGCCGGTGTCGATGGCGTCGAGGTCCATGCGGCACACGCCCACGGCATGCTCGGCGGCTTTTTGACCCCGCTCTACAACAAGCGTACCGATGAGTACGGCGGCTCGCTCGACGCTCGCATGCGCTTCTTGCTCGAGGTCATTGCCGAGATTCGCGAGCGCTGCGGCAAGGACTTTATCATCGACGTCCGCATCTCGGGCGATGAGTACACCGATGGCGGCCTGACCCTCAACGACATGATCTACGTTTCACGTCGCCTGGAGAAGGCCGGCGTCGACATGATTCACGTGTCGGGCGGTACCACCATCAAGCGCGGCTCCGCGATTCCCGCCGCCGGTACGCAGCAGGCCTCGCACGCCGCCTGCTCGCGCGAGATTAAGAAGCACGTCAACATTCCCGTCGCCACGGTCGGCCGCATCAATGAGGCGTGGATTGCCGAGGAGCTGATTGAGGACGGCGCCGCCGACATCTGCATGATGGGCCGCGCCAACCTGTGCGATGCCGAGTTCTGCAACAAGGCCGCATCTGGTAATGCCGACGATATTCGCCCCTGCATTGGCTGCCTGCGCTGCCTGAACGGCATTATGTTCGGCAAGCGCATCTCCTGCACCGTCAACCCCGATGTTGAGCGCGACGAGGCCGGCTACGAGCCTGCCGCCGAGGCAAAGAACGTGCTGGTTGTGGGCGCTGGTCCTGCGGGCATGGAGGCGGCCTACATTGCCGCTAAACGCGGCCACAACGTGGTACTCGTGGATAAGCAGGACGAGCCGGGTGGCGAGATGCGCATCGCTGCCGTTCCGCCGGCAAAGCAGGAGCTTACGCGCGTGATCAAGTACCAGTATCGCCGTCTTGCTGAGGCGGGCGTGAAGTGCGTCTTTGGTACCGAGCTTACTGCCGAGGACATTCAGCGTGACTACGCGGGCTACGAGGTCGTCCTGGCTTATGGCGCCGAGCCCATCGCTCCGGCCTTCATGCAGGGCTTTAAGCAGGTTATGACGGCTGACGACCTACTGGGTGGCAAGGCTTTCCCGGGCAAGAAGATCGTCATCGTGGGCGGCGGCACCGTCGGTTGCGAGACGGCAGATTACCTGGCCCCGCTGGTCAACGACCTGTCGCCGGCCAATCGCGATGTCACCGTTATCGAGATGACCAAGACGCTCGCCGCCAACGAGGGCGGCGCCGGTCGCGCGGTGCTCATCACGCGCATGCTCTCAAAGGGCGTCCACGTGCTGACCGAGGCCAAGGTGACCGAGATTACCGAGGACACCATCAGTTACGAGAAGGACGGCGAGGTCCACACCATCACCGGTGCCGATACGCTGGTGCTTGCCATGGGCTATCGTCCCAATACCAAGCTGGCTGATGACCTCGCCGCTGCTGGCGTTGCCGCTCACGTGCTGGGCGATGCCAACAAGTGCGGTAACATCCGCGATGCCATCGGCGACGGCTACAAGGTCGCCTGCGAGATGTAAGCTTTTGGCAAATAGGGAGCGGCCGCCTTGCAGTGGCTCAAGCGATAGCCAATCAAAAAAGGCGCCGCGACACATGGATTGTCGCGGCGCCTTTTGCTTGGCGGTTTGTTGGGGGTCGGTGCGCCCCGTGGGCCTTATTACAGGCCCAAGATCTCCTTGACCTTGGCGATGATGGCCTCGTCGGTGGCGTTGGCAAAGAAGTACTCCTGGAAGTGCTCGCCGGCAAGTGCGCCCTTCACCAGGTCCTGATCGATCTCGCCCAGGACGTCGACGAGCGGACGCATGGTCACAGCGCGCACGCCATCGAGAATCTTCTTGTTGCGCTGCTCGGGCTCAACACGCTCGGCGGGGTAGCCGTTGCCCGAACCAAAGCCAAAGAGCTTCTCGAAGGTGTACTCAAGGTTGAGCTCCTGGCCCCAGCCGTTCTTAAGAGCGAAGGGCATGGCGACGGCGTTGCCGTCGTTGACCTGGGCAAAGGTGTAGGCGTCGAGCGGGTCGGCAACGTGGCCGCACAGCACGCCGGGGAAGGAGTTGCAGGCGAGCATGGCGCCCTCGCCGGTGCCGCAGCCGGTCACGACGTAGTCAGCAGCACCGGAGTTCAGCAGCACGGCGGCAAGAATGCCGTTCTGCACGTAGGTGAGAGGCTTGGAGTCGGCGTCGGCGTACATGCCGTAGTTAAAGACGGTGTGGCCCATGGGCTCGACAACCTTCTTAAGGGCAGCCTCGATCATAGGGTTCTTGGAGTTCTGAGAGTTCTCGTTGATCAGAGCGATCTTCATTGCGAAATACCTTCCTATTTCTAACTTGCGGTGAAATACGGACTGTTTTGCCTGACAGAAGCCAAAATCAATCCCTATTTCACCGCAACTACTAAATGAACCTAAATGTGGGAGCACGGTGAGCGAACGGGCTTGAGGCGGAGCAGGTTGCCTTGAAAGAGGAGGGAAGCGTACCTAGGTACGCGACCGACGATTGAAAGGCAAGATGCCCGTCTCAAGCCCGCGCAGCGCCTACTGCGGTTGCTTGCCGATATAGGCCAGAATGCCGCCGTCGACGTAGAGGATGTGGCCGTTGACAAAGTTGGAGGCGTCGGAAGCCAGGAACACGGCAGGACCCTTCAGATCCTCGGGCGTGCCCCAACGGGCTGCCGGGGTCTTGGCGATGATGAACTGGTCAAACGGGTGACGGCTGCCGTCGGGCTGCGTCTCGCGCAGCGGCGCGGTCTGCGGTGTGGCGATGTAGCCGGGCCCAATGCCGTTGCACTGGATGTTGGCCTCGCCAAACTCGGAGCAGATGTTCTTGGTGAGCATCTTCAGGCCGCCCTTGGCGGCGGCATAGCCGGCGATGGTCTCGCGGCCCAGCTCGCTCATCATCGAGCAAATGTTGATGATCTTGCCGTGGCCCTTGGCGATCATGCCGGGCAGACAGGCCTTGGAGACGATAAACGGTGCGTTGAGGTCGATATCGACGACGCGGCGGAAGTCCTCGGCGCTCATGTCGAGCATGGGGGTGCGCTGAATGACGCCGGCGTTGTTGACCAGGATGTCGGGCGTGGTACCAAAGTTGGCCTCGATCTTGGCGATGAGCTCGGCGACGACGGCCTCGTCGGTGACATCTGCCACGTAACCATGAGCCTCAAAGCCCAGCTCGCGGTAGTGCTTCTCGGCCTCGGCGACCTTGTCGGCGTGACGTGCGTTAAAGGCAATCTTGGCGCCGGCCTCGCCGAGTGCCTCGGCAATGGCCATGCCGATGCCATAGGTGGCGCCGGTCACGAGCGCGACCTTGCCATCCAAGCGGAAGCTGTCCATAAGATCAGACATAGCGATCCTTTCAAAAGAAACGTTCATCTATATTTGTCTTGCTTTTAGTACAAGCTCAGTATAGGAGAAGCGGAGGAATTAACGCCCCTATTCCCCTAAAAACAGGTGAACGTTCACTTTTAAAAGGTGAACGGTAGAAACGCCATTGCCGTGCGGGCCCCTACTCGCTTTTTGCCTGCGCGCCCTCTGCGATCATGTTGCGGTTGTACACCAGATGCAGGTACATCGCATCGTGTGCCGCGGTGGGGTTGCGCGCGGCGATGGCGTCGGCCACACCGCGGTGGGTGCGGATGGTCTCCTCGACGAGTTTTTTGCCGGTGACGTCGATAAAGAGGGGGACGGATGTCTTGAATATGCCCATCAGGCGAGGGACGACGAGGTTTCCGCAGCTCTCGGCAATGGCGTTGTGGAACGCGGTGTCGGCGGCGGAGTAGTCCTCGCCGGCCTCGGCCAGGCGTTCGGACTCGTCGCAGAGCTCGCGGATGCACATGATCTGGTCTTTGGTTGCGTGCTCCGCCGCCATGCTCGCCATCTGCGGCTCGATCATAAAACGCACTTCGAGTAGGTCACGCGCCAGGCGCTGCTTGTCGCCGATAAAGGTAAAGCCCAGCGGGTCGTCGGCAACGCCGGGATTTGACGCCACATAGGTGCCCGAACCCTGCTTGATACGCACGATGTTGCGCGACTGCAGCAACTTCATGGCCTCGCGCACGGTGCTCCTGCCAGCACCTAGACGCTCGACGAGTACGGCTTCCTTGGGCAGGCGGTCGCCTTGCTCAAGGTGCTCATCAAGAATCAATTGAATGATTTTCTCGGAAATCTGCTCGGGGAGTCCCGATTCAGCGCGAGCCATAGCCATACCTTTCATCGCAAAATTCATCTGAGCTATTTTATCGCACCACGGATGCGATGTTGGCGGCTGCATTCCAATTGAGCGGCTCAAATATACCGTTCGCAGCTCTTTTCCGACCGTTCACCAAATACATCAGATGTATTTCAAGCAAATTTCAAAATGAAACATCAGACCTTTCCGAAACACGCTATAGTCATCAGACGAATTCAAAAGGTCTGATGAATTGGAGGAAAGATGTCAGACCCAACGTTTATGGCAGACCCCACCAGGCTCGTTATCGCCGCCATTGTGGGCATCGCGCTGCTGCTTGCGCTCATCATCAAGTTCAAGCTGCATCCCGTGCTTTCGATGATGGTCTCGGCGCTCGCGATCGGCATCGGCGCCGGTATGCCGCTCGACCTGGTGGCGGACACCGTCACCAAGGGCGTGGGTACCACGCTGCAAAACATCGCCCTGCTCATTGGCCTGGGTTCGATGTTTGGCCAGATTCTTGAGGAGAGCGGCGGCGCCAAGAGGATTGCTCAGACCTTCATTGACACCTTTGGTCAAGGTCACTCCAGCTGGGCGCTGGGTATCACCGGCTTGGTCATCGGCACCACGGTGTTCTTTGAGGCCGGCGTGGTCGTTTTGATCCCGCTTGCGTTTAGCGTTGCGTCGCAGACCAAGAAGTCGACCCTCTACTACGGCATCGCCCTACTCGCGGGACTGGCAGCTGGCTATGCCTTCGTGCCGCCTTCGGCTGGTTCGGTTCTGGTCGCCAGCACGCTCGGCGTTGACCTGGGTACCATGATTCTCGTCGGTATCCCCACCGCTTTTGTCGCCATGGCTGTTGCCGGTGTCGCCTGGGGCCGCAACGTAGGCGGCCGCATCTTTACGGAGGTCCCCGAGCACTTCACCTCGGCCGAAGGCGCGAATGACGACAAGGAGCTTCCCTCCTTTGGCATGGTGCTCGCCATCGTGCTCACACCGCTGTGCCTGATTCTGTTGGGCACGCTGTCGTCTTATATCCCCATGCCCGCCGAGGTCGCCTCGATTCTCGCCTTCCTGGGCAAGCCGTTCGTTGCGCTTACCATTGCCACGCTTATCGCCATGTATCTGCTGGGCACTCGTCGCGGCTACTCGGGCGCCGAGCTCAAGGCTCTGCTTGATCGTTCGCTTAAGCCCGTCGGCATGATTTTGCTGGTTATCGCCTGCGGTGGCGTCATCCGCTGGATGCTGCAGGACTGCGGCCTGGGACAGGTCATCGGTCCCGTGCTCGAGAACTGCCCGCTGCCCCTCGTGGTCGTTGGCTTCCTCATCGCCGCGCTCGTTCGTGCCTCCGTCGGCAGTTCCATCGTGGCCATGACCATGGCATCGGGCATTATGGCCGCCATGCCTGCGGTCGCTGGTGCTTCGGTGCTCATGCGTGCCGCTATCTGTCTTGCTATTTGCGGCGGCGCCACGGCCCTCTCGCACGTCAACGATGCCGGTTTTTGGATGTGCTCCTCGTTCCTGGAGATTGACGAGAAGACCACCCTCAAGTCCTGGACTGTCATGGAGACGATCATCGGCCTTTCGGGCCTCGCCTGCGCCCTGGTGATTTCGTTCTTCGCCTAGTTCGCGTAGCTAAACATCTTTCGCCGAGCACATCGCTCGGCAGCCACCTACACCAGATTTATTCACCAACGATTGGTACAACCGTTCAAATCAAAAGAGGAGAGCATCATGGACGAGAAAACCAAGGCACAGATTCAGCAGGAGGCAGCCGACCTGGTTGCCAAGCTGCAGCCGCGTTCCGGCAAGTTCCGCACCATCAGCCCCGAGATGGACCCGCTGCGCCTGGGCTCTGGCTGGAGCATCGAAGACCTGGACAAGCCGCAGGTCATCATCGAGTCGACCTTTGGCGATTCGCACCCGGGTTCTGCCGGCCTGTTCGAGCTGGTCGAGGAGGTGCGCGCTGGCGTTGCCGAGGCTGGTGGCCACGGCGCCCGTTACTTCTGCACCGACATTTGCGACGGTGAGGCCCAGGGCCACGACGGCATCAACTACTCGCTGCCCAGCCGCGACATGATCGCCAACATGATCGAGATCCACGCCAAGGCCACCCCGTTCGATGCCGGTGTCTTCGTTGCCAGCTGCGATAAGGGCTTGCCCGCGAACCTCATGGCCATGGGCCGCATCAACATCCCCTCCATCGTTGTCACCGGCGGTGTCATGGATGCCGGCCCCGACCTGCTGACCCTGGAGCAGCTCGGCGCTATCTCGGCTCGCTACGAGCGCGGCGAGATCTCCCGCGAGGAGCTTGAGTTTGCCAAGCACAACGCATGCCCCAGCTGCGGCGCCTGCTCCTTTATGGGCACCGCCTCGACCATGCAGGTTACCGCCGAGGCCCTGGGCCTTATGCTCCCCGGCACGGCTCTGCTGCCCGCCACCAGCTCCGACCTGCGCGAGTTCGCCCGCGAGGCCGGCCGTCAGTCCGTGTGGCTCTCCGAGCACAACCTGTGTCCGCGTGACATCGTGACCAAGGAATCCTTCGAGAACCTCATCATGGTCCACGGCGCCATCTCTGGTTCCACCAACTCCCTGCTGCACATCCCCGCAATCGCCCGTGAGTTTGGCATCGAGATGTCCGCCGACGACTTCGATCGTCTGCACCGTGGCGCCCACTACCTGCTCAACGTTCGTCCCGCAGGCGAGTGGCCGGCGCAGTTCTTCTATTATGCGGGCGGCGTGCCGCGCATCATGGAGGAGATCAAGTCGATGCTCCATCTCGACGTCATGACCGTCACCGGCAAGACTCTCGGCGAGAACCTCGAGGACCTCAAGAACAACGGCTACTACGAGAAGTGCGGCCGCTACCTGGAGAAGTGGAACCTCAAGCGCGAGGACATCATCCGTCCGTTCGACCAGGCTTTTGGTACCGATGGCTCCATCGCCATCCTTCACGGCAACCTTGCCCCCGAGGGTGCCGTCGTCAAGCACACCGTCGTTCCGCGTGAGATGTTCCAGGCTACGCTCAAGGCCCGTCCGTTCGACTGCGAGGAGGACGCCATTCACGCCGTCCTGACGCATGAGGTCAAGCCCGGCGATGCCGTTATCATTCGCTATGAGGGCCCCAAGGGTTCCGGAATGCCCGAGATGTTCTACACCACTGAGGCTATCGCCAGCGATCCCGAGCTGGGTGCGAGCATTGCCCTGATCACCGATGGCCGCTTCTCCGGCGCCTCCAAGGGCCCGGCTATCGGTCACGTTTCGCCCGAGGCTGCCGTGGGCGGCCCGATTGCCCTGATCGAGGAAGGCGACCTGATCCAGATCAACATTCCCGAGCGCTCGCTGTCCATCGTGGGCATCGCCGGCAAGAAGATGGAGCCGGCCGAGGTCGACGCCGTCCTGGCCGAGCGTCGAGCCGCTTGGAAGCCCAAGGCTAATCGCTATACCTCCGGCACGCTCAAGTTCTTTACCGAACATGCAGTTTCCGCCATTCAGGGTGGCTACATGGAGTAGCGCCCGGGCGCATCGATTCCCTCTCATAGATGCGTGGCGCAAAGAGCCCCGAGTTCATATGAACTGCCTCCCATTTCTTGGACATGAGAAATGGGAGGCTTTTTATGCGTGTCGACTTGAGGGTGAAGCACGACATCGAG
>URVZ01000025.1 GCA_900551365.1 uncultured Collinsella sp. | reverse complement strand
GACGATTGAACGTCAGATTGCCGCTTAGGGGCGTTTGCAGCGTCGAGCCGTTACGCGGTTTGGTAAAACCGCGTAACTTCTACAGCTGGCGCAGGCCCTCTTCCAGGCCGGTCTTGCTGTCGGTCTTCTCGTCGCGCATCTTGATGACGCGGGCGGGAATGCCGGCCACGACGGCGCCGGCGGGGACGTCCTCGACGCACACGGCGCCGGCGGCAACTACAGCACCCTTGCCCACGTGCACGCCTTCCAGGACCACGGCGTTTGCGCCGATCATGACATCGTCCTCGATGATGACGGGCGTGGCGCTGGCGGGCTCCACGACGCCTGCCAGCACGGTGCCGGCGCCGATGTGGCAGTTCTTACCCACGGTGGCGCGACCGCCCAGCACGGCGCCCATATCGATCATGGAACCCTCGCCGATAACGGAGCCGATGTTGATGATGGCGCCCATCATGATGACGGCACGGTCGCCAATCTCGACGCGGTCGCGGATGATCGCGCCCGGCTCGATGCGGGCGTTGATGCCCTTAAGGTCGAGCATGGGCACGGCGGAGTTGCGGCAATCGTTTTCAACGTCGTAGTAATCGATGGAATCGGCATTGGCGTCCAGGATGGTCTTGAGCTCGTCCCAGTCGCCAAAGACGGTCTTGCCGCGACGGCCGCCGTAGACATGTGCGTCGCCCCAGGCAACCTTCATGCCCGGCTTCTCGCGCACGTACAGCTTGACGGGCGTCTTTTTGGGCGCGGTGGCGATGTAGTTGATAATCTCCTGTGCATCCATCTCGGCTGCGTTGCTCATTTGCTATCTCTCCTTTGGGTGGATTCGGTTGATACCTGGTTAGGCAAACATGACCTTGTCGAACGTATAGAAGCCGGGTTCGCGGGTGACGAGCTTCTGCGCGGCTGCCAAGGCGCCGTTGACAAAGATCTGACGGCTCGTGGCGCGGTGGGTGAGCGTGACCTCCTCGTCCTGGCCAAAGAAGCTCACCTCGTGCACACCGGCGACGGTGCCGCCGCGCAGCGAGTGCATACCGATTTCCTTGGGATCGCGTGCTCCGCACATGCCCTCGCGGCCATAGACGGGGTGGTAGCCTGCCTCGGGCTCGGCTTCGACGACGGCGTCGAGCAGCAGCTTGGCAGTGCCGCTGGGGGCGTCGACCTTTTGGTTGTGGTGCGTCTCGACGATTTCGCAGTCAAAGCCGGGCAGCTCGCGTGTAGCCTGCGCTACCAGATGGCGCAGGGCTGCGATACCGATGGAGTAATTGCCCGAGTGCATAACGCGGGTGTTCTGGCCCAGCTCACGCAGGCGGTCCATCTGCTCGGGGGTGTAGCCTGTGGTGCCTGAGACCAACGCCGCGCCCGTGCGCTCGACATAGGCGACGACGGCGTCGAAGGTCGCGACGTTCGAGAAGTCGATGATGACGTCGGCAGCCGGTGCGTTCTCGAGCTCGCTCAAATCGAAGCCAATCTGGGCCACGATATCAAAAACGGGCTGCCCGGCGGCGTCGACAATGCCTTCGGCGGTAGTGCGGATGAGCGAGCCCATGCGGCCCGTTCCCATAATGACGGTCTTAATCAAGTAGACCAGCTCCCTTCAGAGCATCGGTAAGTGCGGCTCGCGTGTCGTCTGCCATGGGGCACAGCGGCATACGGTAGTTTGCCTCGATCATGCCCATCTGGGCGAGCGCTTCCTTGACGGGGATGGGGTTGACCTCGCTAAAGAGGGCGTTGATGAGCGGCTGGCCGGCAATCTGGATGTCGCGGGCGCGCGCTACGTCGCCGTCCAGATAAGCGCGGCACATGTCGTGTACAAGCTGCGGCTGCACGTCGGCCCACACGCTGATGGTGCCCGAAGCGCCCAGGCTCATGAGCGGCACTGTGAGTGCATCCTCGCCCGAGTACATGCGGAAATCGTCTGACAGCAGGTGAGCGATCTTGGCCGCGTAGGCGACGTCGCCCGAGGCTTCCTTAATACCCATGATGTTGGGATGTGCGGCCAGGCGCTCTACGTTGTGCTCGCTGATACCGCAGCCGCAACGACCGGGGATGTTGTACAGGATGCAGGGAATGTCCACGGCATCGGCTACGGTCTTAAAGTGCTGATAGATACCCTCTTCGTTAGACTTGTTGTAGTAGGGGGTAATGAGCAGCAGGCCGTCGGCTCCCAAGCCCTGGTAAGTAAGCGACTTGGTGAGCATGGTCTGCGTGGAGTTGGAGCCCGAGCCGGCGATGACGGGGACGCGTCCTGCAACTTGCTTGACCACCGCGGCGACAACGGAGTTGTCCTCGTCGTCGGTCATCGTGGCGCTCTCGCCGGTGGTGCCTAGGGTGAGGATGGCGTCGGTGCCGTTTTGCAGGTGGAAATCGATAAGGCGCCCAAGCGCGTCAAAGTCGACACTGCCGTCCTTTTTAAACGGCGTAACCAGGGCGACGATTGAGCCCTCGAGATTGCGGATGTCCATGTTCTTCTCCTTCGCCTCCGCGATCTGGATGCGTTTGTTCCATTGAGCTGCGACTGCCAAGCGCTCGTCTTTGGCGCGACGGCGTGCACTTTCGGCGCGCGACTTGGCCAGCAGCTCTCGGCCGCACGGCAGCACGTCGAGCGTGGCAAAGTAATCGCCCGGGCGCTCGGCGCGGCGGATGAGGTCGGCCGCGCCATCGGGGTGCAGCAGGACCTCGGCCGAGCGCAGCCGTCCGTTGTAGTTGTAGCCCATGGAGTAGCCATGCGCACCGGTATCGTGGATTACAAGCAGGTCACCCATGTCGATATGCGGCAGCTCGCGATCGATAGCGAACTTGTCGTTGTTCTCGCATAGGTTGCCCGTGATGTCATAGGTGTTCGTGACGGACGCTGTGGCCTTGTCGGCGCCGCCCGGCTGACCCATTACCGTAATGTGGTGGTAGGCGCCATACATGGCAGGGCGAATCAAATCGACGGCGCTTGCATCGACACCGATATAGTCCTTGTAGATCTGCTTCTCGTGGATGGCCTTGGTGACCAGGCAGCCGTAGGGGCCCATCATAAAGCGGCCCATCTCAGTGCAGATGGCCACATCGCCCATGCCGGCGGGAACCAGGATCTCGTCGTATGCCGCGTGTACTCCCTCGCCGATGGCGCGAATGTCGTTGGCCTGCTGCTCGGGCAGGTAGGGGATGCCGACGCCGCCGGACAGATTGATGAAGGCGACGTGTGCGCCGGTCTCGCGCTCCAGGCGTACGGCAAGCTCAAAGAGGATGCGCGCGAGCTTGGGGTAGTAGTCGTTGGTGACAGTGTTGCTGGCAAGGAATGCGTGGATGCCAAAGTCCTCGGCGCCCTTGGCCTTGAGCATGCGGAAGGCCTCGAAGAGCTGCTCGGTGGTCATGCCATATTTGGAGTCGCCCGGGTTGTCCATGATGCCGTTGGAGAGCTGGAACAGGCCGCCCGGATTAAAGCGGCAGCTGACCGTCTTGGGGATGGGCCCCGCAACGCGCTCAAAGAACCCGATGTGGCTGATGTCGTCAAAGTTGACGATGGCACCCAGCTTGTCGGCGAGCTCAAAGTCGGCAGCCGGTGTGTCGTTGGACGAGAACATGATGTCGTGTCCCGTGATACCCAGTGAGCGGGCGATCATGAGCTCGGTATAGCTCGAGCAATCGCAGCCGCAGCCGTATTCGTTGAGAATGGAGATGAGCGCCGGGTTGGGGTTGGCCTTGACGGCAAAGTATTCCTTAAAGCCCGGGTTCCATGCAAAGGCGTCGCGCACTTCTTGCATGTTGCGGCGGATGCCCGCCTCGTCGTATAGATGAAACGGCGTGGGGAACTGCTCGACGATATGCTCGAGTGTCTCCTTGTCCACAAACGGCTGCTTGGCCGCATATGCCTCGTTGGGGGTCAATGCCATGTCCCGTAAACCTCGCTATCCAGACGGCGCCATCTGCGCATCGAATCCGCATAGCGTGGACCCAATGTCCGGATAGCGCTCCCGCATTGCTGCAGACAGTCCTGTGGGTGTTTCCCACAGGCCCACCAGGTTGTTCGTGCCCGTAAAACCCAGTTCGGCGGGTTTCGCCTCCCCACGGGGTCAAAGCCTGCCGGCTCGCCCGCGGCTCTTCGTGCCCGCGCCTCTATCAAGTGGTAAAGACCCTATCACGTTGCACTTTACCAAACAAGAGTATTCGTATATAACGTTTAAAAAATGCAGGGATATGCTGGAAACATGTGCGCCACAATCCTGTATCACAATAAGTTGCAACAGATGTGCCTCACGAAGGGATCCTCTATGACCGAGCTCCAAGAACTCCGTCGCTATCGCCGCGATCTCCATCGCATTCCGGAGCTCGATTTCGATCTTCCGCAAACCATTGCCTATATCGAGGGCGTGCTGGCACCGCTCGCTTGCGAGGTGACCCATCCGTGCCCCAGCTGCGTCTGTGCTTTCTTCGACGCCGGTGTTGATGCCGCGCATGCCACGGCGATTCGCGCCGATATGGATGCGCTGCCCATCGCGGAGGCGACGGGAGCGGCCTTTGCCTCAACCCATCCCGGCAAGATGCACGCTTGCGGACATGACGGACACATGGCCATGGCGCTTGCCGCCGCGACGTATGTTGACCGTACGATTCGCGAACAGCCGGGCGCCATTAGGCGCAACGTTCTCTTTGTGTTCCAGCCGGCCGAGGAAACGACCGGTGGTGCCAAGACGGTATGCGAGAGTGGTGTGTTCGAGCGCTATGGGGCCGACCGCATTTTTGGCTTTCATGTGTGGCCCGATCTGCCCGCCGGCACGTTGGCGAGCTGCCCCGGTCCGCTGCTGGCGCGCTCAAGCGAGACGCACATTCATATCCATGGAACGAGTATCCATATCGCCAAGACCTACGGCGTTCCAGTCGAGGAATCGCGCGATGCCGCGCTGGCAGCGGCCAAGTTCTTAGTTTCCGAGCGCGAGCTCATGGACGAGTTGGGTGCCGATGAGCCCTGCATTGGCAAGTTCGGCCTGCTGCAGGCAGGCACCGTCTGCAATGCGGTGGCGGGGGAGGCCCATGTTGCCGGTAGCTTGCGTGTGTTTACGGACGCCATGTTCGACCGTGCGCGCGAGGGCGTACGCCGTGCGCTCGACGAGGCGTGCACCGCAACGGGCTGTACGTACGATCTCGACTTTGCCGAGGGCTATCCGCCAGTCGATAACGACCCCGAGTTGTTTGCCCACATTGCGCCTGCCTTGCCCGAGCTGCAGCTTGTGGACGAGCCGCTGCTGATCGCCGAGGATTTCGCGTTCTATCAGCGCCATCTGCCGGGCGTGTTTTTCCTGCTGGGCACGGGTATGCCAGAGGACCAAGACAACCCGAGTGATTCGGATGGCTGCCCCGCCTATGCCACAAGCGCTCTGCATACCGATAGCATGCTCTTCGACGAGGAAATCCTACTCAAAGGTCTCGATGTCTACAAACGATTGCTTTTGCTTGACTAAGGCGTGAAGGACTATTTGTTCTAGAAAACACGAACAAACGTACGATATAATAGAGATGTAAGTCTATAGAAACGTTTGACGTTACTAACGTAAGGCGATACTATGATTGCATCGTATAAAGATGAGGATACCGAACGCTTTGCCATGGGTGTGCGGGTCAGGAGGTTCGTGCCCTTTGAGCGCGTTGCGCTGAGGAAGATTCGCCAACTGCAGGTTTGTGCTTCGCTTGATGATCTTCGCGTTCCGCCGGGCAACCGCCTGGAAGCTTTGAAGGGCGATCGTGCCGGTCAATATAGCATCCGTGTTAACGAGCGCTATCGGGTCTGTTTTGAGTGGAGACAGGAGATGGCTTGGAATGTCGAAATCGTCGATTATCACAAGTGATGAGACCTCGTCCGATTTGCTGTCGCCAGTGACTCCTGGTGAGCTTCTCAAAGAGGAGTTTCTTGTTCCCATGGGCATTTCTCAATATCGCCTTGCGAAAGAGACCGGGATTCCGGCTCAGCGTATCGGGCAGATTGTCTTGGGAAAACGTCGCGTGACGGCCGACACCGACCTCCGTCTTTGCCGTTATTTTGGCCTGACGGATGGTTATTGGCTGCGCGCTCAGGTGGCGTTTGACCTTGAGGCCGAGAAAAGGCGGATCGAACCGGAACTCGATAAGATCGTTCCTGTTCAGCAGGCCATTGCGCTGTAGTGCTCAGAGATGATGGGGGTGGCGTGACGATGAGGTGACGCCGACAGCCTGCCGTATATAGTCCGGGTGGATGCGGGTGCGGTTTGCTGCTGCTTCCGGTCATCGCTGTGAGCATTGGCGTAATGTTTGCGCTTGCCGGGTTGGCAGCAGCGGCACTCGTGTTGCTGATTGTGGCCATTGGCGTGACGATTTGGCTTTGCCGCAATCGCGAGCAACGCCGTGCCGACGGTAAAACCACTGTCGGCTGGGTCGTCTTCCTGATTATTGCGTACCTGCTGAGTGCCAGCTACCTGGTGTTCTTTGTCCTGTTGATGATCAGCGCCTTTACTGGGGAATCCGTCACGGTGGGTTGATCGCTGCCGGCAGACGGTCGCGCGCAGTGCGTTTGCTCGGCGTTTGGATAACTGCATTGGTCGTTTACCGCAGCCTTAGCTCTCAGCTAATGAATTCAAGTTCAATCCTTCCTACGATGTGCTGTGTACCGGCACGGTAGCCGGATCGTAGGAAGGATGAATAATGGCAAAAGAGGGAAAGAAGCCAATCGGTAAGATTGTCCTAGGCATCATCGTGGTGCTGGTTATTGTCGGTGCCGTGGGCTCTATGGGCGGCAACTCAACCGATTCGTCTGCGAGCGATTCGGCAAAACCTGCCGAGACGACACGGCAGGCTGAGGAGCAAAAAGAACCGCAAGAACCGTATACCATTGCTGACGAGGCTGAAGACACTTCCAATCAGTTTACCTATAAGATCACGGGCACCCTGACCAATAACACGGACAAGGAAAAGAGCTACATTCAGATTGAATATGTTCTGTATGATGCCGATGGCAACCAGGTTGGAACGGCTCTTGCAAACACCAATCATCTGAAGGCGGGCGGCTCCTGGAAGTTCGAGGCGCTGGGTACGGTGTCTCCCGACCAGGTTGCTAGCTGGGAGCGTTCGGACGTAAGCGGTTTCTAGCATGTTGCATGCACTGGGGGAGGTGAAGTCGTATGTCCGATAAAAAGCTGACCGAGGAGTTGCTCAATGAGCTTCTCGATGCGCCGAACATCGATGGCTATATCAGGGAGCACGACTTTGCCGCCCCGTCGCTTTCGGACTACCTGAAGCAGCTACTGCAGGAAAAGGGCTTGGAGCGCTCGCGCGTGGTCCGTATGGCTGATCTCAATGAGACCTTTGGCTATCAGATCTTTACCGGTGCGCGTCATCCGAGTCGCAATAAGGTGCTGCAGATTGCCTTTGCGATGGCGCTGACGCTCAAAGAGACCAACCGTGCGCTGACGGCTGCCGGGGTAAGCGTCCTTAACTGCAAGGACCGCCGCGATGCGATTATCATCTTTTGCATCGATCGCGGGTGCAGCCTCCAAAAGGTCAACGAGGAGCTGTATCGCTTTGGCGAGGAGACGGTGAGTTAGCGGCTGATATCTGAGCCGGCGGAGCTGCCGAACAACGATGCAAACGAACGGGGCGCGGATGCCATGGGGTGTCTGCGCCCTGCGCTATGATGGAGGCTATGGATACTCAGAGCCCAACATATTCCGATGACGAGCTGACCGCAGCGCTTGCCGAGCACCTGGCGTCGCTCGATCGCGACGACAGCTATCGCGTGGAGCGTGTACTTAAGCGCTCGACCGTTGAAACAACCGAGCTCGTGTACTTTGAAGGAACCGGCGGTGGCTCGCTCGGCCCCTTTGTCCGTAAACGCATCGATGCTTCGGCTCAAATCGGCGGGGCATACGAGCGTCTGTTTGCCGCTCAGCGGGCAGGCAGGCGTTTTGAGCACCTGCCCAGAATCGTCGATTGTCGTCGTGTGGGCGACGAGCTCAACGTGGTTATGGAATACATCGAAGGGGAGACGCTCGGGGCGCTGGTGGACCGTCTGGGAGCCACCCCCGATTATGCGCGTGAATTGTATCCTGTCCTTTGCGACGCCGTGGGCGAGCTCCATACCGGTTTTGCAATGGCGGGGGAGACGTCGGCGCCGGTGATCCATCGTGACCTCAAGCCGTCGAATATCATCGTGACAGGTGCCAACTATACGCCTGATGACGGCCTGACGTTTTCATCGCTGGTGATTATCGACCTGGGGATCGCGCGCGTATGGCACGATGGCGCCGATGCCGACACCGTCAAGTTTGGCACGCGACCCTATGCGCCGCCCGAGCAGTATGGGTTTGGGCAGACGAGCGTGCGAAGCGACGTCTACGCACTTGGCGCCCTGTTGTTCTTCTGCTTGACGGGAGTCGACCCTAAGCCAGGGCTCGACATGCGCGAGCAATGCGAGGCGCGCGGCATTCCCACTCCACTTGCCGATGCCGTCTGCATGTCGATGGCGCTCGACCCGGCCAAGCGTTTTGCGAGCGCGGAAGCGTTGGGACGGGCGACGCGCGCGGCATACGATCTGAGTCGCCCCGTGCGGCCTCCTGCGCCTGCGCCTGTCCGTACTCCAGACTCGGAGACAGTGTTGGCGTCCCAAGGGCTCCAGAAACCCGCAGGGCTTCCTAGGCCTGCCGCCTCCACTGCATGCGGTCTGCTCTCTCGCGTTCCGGAGTCTCTGGGGCGCATTTGGAATACGCTCGTCTGCTTCTCGCTGCTTGTGTTCTTTGCCGGAAGTCACTTTGCCGTCTTTCATCCCACCGGAGCAAACCAAAGCTACCCGACGTGGCTTCTCATAATCGAGTATTTTTTCTTTGTCGATGGCCTTATGGTGCTTATGCATTTTGCGCTGCTCGATAAGCGCCGTCTTCGTCGGCGATTCGCGCTGCTCGACAGCTATCGCGGCAAGAAACTCGCGAAACTCTGGCTCAAGGCATTGGGTGTGCTGCTCCTATGCATGATCGTCATAGTCGCGGTTGCCAATGCGACCGGCGTCGTCGATACCTCCGCTACCTAAAAGAAAGGGGCCCCGTTGGGGCCCCTTGCAGTTGCACTTAGATGCGGTTCATTTGAGCGGCGACTTTGTTGTACCAGTCCTGCCACGTGGGCGGGCAGTACTTTTTTGCCGCAGCCGGGGTAAGGGTGGAGCCGTAGTTGGCGCCCAGATAGGCAACGTGAGCGGAGATGCCCTCGCTCCAGCTGCCAAAGCTGCGCCAACCGCCGCCACGGGCACTCCAGCCCCAGGCGTTGTAAGAATTGGCGCAATAAGCGCCCTTGGTGCTCTCGATGCAGGCGATGGCGGGGGACCAACGGGGGTCGACACCGGTATTCCAAGCGGCGACGGCAAAGTTATAGCCCTGGCCTGCCATGGGGGAGCCGGCGAGATAATTGTCGATGCGGCTCGTCCACTCATTAATGAACGAATCGTAATCGGAGCTACCGGTATTGGCGTTGTTCACCGTGGTGTCGATGGTGGTGTTGGTGTTGGTGGCCTGGCTGCTGGAATTGCTGCCGCTTACGCCCTCGCCCGAGAGCTTCTCGGCGGCAGCGGCCTTATCGGCCTCAAGCTTGGCAAGCTCGGCGGCATTTTCCTGCTCTGCTTTTGCCTGTGCCTCGCTGCGGAGCTGCTGGGCCTGCGCCAGCGCATCCTCGGCGTTTTTCTGCTCTGCCTCAAGCTGAGACTTGGCTTGCTGGAGCTCGGCCTTGTTCTGCTCGAGTTCGGTTTGCATGTTATTGAGCTGTTCGATCTCGTCGACGCTCGAGCTCGTGATCTGGTTGGTGTATTTGCAGGTCGTGATGAACTCACCCAGGCTCTGTGCGTTGACCAGGAAGCTCACGATGGGATTGGTGCCCTTCTGATACTTGTACAGATCGCGCATGGCGGAGCTTGCCTTGGCCTGCTGCTCGGGAAGCTTGGCCTCGATTTCCTCGATGCTTGCCTCATTGGAGTCAATCTGCTTTTGCAGGTCATCGAGTTTGGTGCGGGCGTCGTTGTAGGCGCTCGTGGCGGCTTCGATCTTCTGCTGGGCTGCGGAAAGCTGGTCCTGCGTTGCCTGCGAGGCGGCATACGCCGCAACGGGGGAGAGCATCGGCGTGGCCGTCAGCGCAACGGCGAGCGCGGCGCTCGTGATGATACGAGCCGGCTTCGACCCAATGAGCGCTGCGGTGCGATGATTCGAATGCTGCATCCAGTCCCTCTGCAATCAATCGTAGGTTATGGTTCGAACGGTATTCTACTACTGCTTTCGACCTCAACTTGAACCTTAAAGGTTCCAAAGGGTCAAGTTGAGCTTGAGGCTTTGGCTTTGACCTGCAGTTATGATGAATTGTTGAGAAACCATAGAGTTCAACTTTAACGTTACAGAGCTCTGTTTGAGAGGAGTTTTGGGCTGTAAAAGCCATCTCAACGTGGGGTTTTATAACTACAGCGTGCCCTTCTGGCGAGCCTGCTCAATCTCTTCGAGGGCCTCGGCGGGGGTGAACGAACAGGTGCCGTCGCCGAGTTTGATTACCTGGATATCGTCGCCGGCGTAGACCTCTCCGCCCTTTAGTACCACGCCAAAAACGCCCTCGTGGGGAAAGATGCAGTCGCCGGCGAGATAGTAGATGGCGCAGCGTGTGTGGCAGGCCTTGCCGATTTGGCTGATTTCGACAAGCACCTCGCTGCCAAGCTTGAGCTGCGTGCCCAAGGGGAGCGAGAGCAGGTTGATGCCCCGGGTTGTGAAGTTCTCCCCAAAGTCACCCTCGTGTACGTCGAGCCCGCGTGCCTGCGCCGTCTGGATGGACTCCGCGGCTAAAAAAGAGACCTGGCGGTGCCAATGCCCGGCGTGCGCATCGGTGGCGAGGCCAAATTGCTCTATAACGGTGTCGTGTCCATCGGCGACGGGCGACTTGCGCGTGCCCTTGTGCGCCGACGTGTTGATTGAGACGATGCGGGCAGGCCCGTTGTAAGCATCGTTTGCGGTGCGTAGGGGAACTGCCGTCTGGGCACGATCCGCAAGTTCGCGCTTGGCGGCGTCAATGATGGGGTTGTTGATCGGATGAGCCTGGGGCACGGTGCACCTTTCGACGGGGCGGGCAACATGTTGAATCCTACAACAATGGTAGGTTCATTGCCCATTGTCATACAACGGTGAGCGCCGTCTTCGTGCTGGCCTTCGTGCTGGACGATTACGTCGATTGCCATAGATACGGTGGAGCTTTGGGCGCCGGCGGCTTGGCACGCTAGAATAAATCAGTTGCGCAAAGACCGCCCGTTGTGTGGGCAGTTCATGATAGGAAGTTTCCATGGCATTGCAGTTTACAGAGCGCGAGTTCATCCCCGTGCTGCTCGGTGGCGACATCAACGCCTATTCGGTGGCGCGCGCCTTCTACGAGGAGTACCAGGTCAAGAGTCTGGTCTTTGGCAAGTATCAGACGGGTCCCGCGTACCGCAGCCAGATTATCGACTACACTCCCAACGTGGATATCGACACCATGCCCGTGATGCTCAAAACCGTCAACGGCATTGCCCAAGCGCATGCCGACAAGACGATTGTCCTTGTGGGCTGTGGCGACAACTATGTCGCTCTCGTGGCTCAAGCCAAGGATGCTCATGAGCTGGCGGATAACATCGTCGCTCCCTACGCGCCCTACAGCATGCTCGAGCAGTGCCAGAAGAAGGAGATCTTCTACGAGCTGTGCGAGAAGCATGGCGTGCCCTATCCGCACACGTTTACCTTTACCAAGGCGATGCTCAATGCCCAGGGTGAGGCGCCTGCCGAAGTGCTCGACCAGATCGATTTTCCTTACCCGATGATTCTGAAGCCTTCTGACGGCATCATGTGGTGGCAGCATGAGTTCGAGGGCCAGAAGAAGGCCTATGAGATTGCCGACCGCGCCGAGCTGGAACAGGTCATTCGCGATTCGTATGCCAGCGGCTACACCGACGACCTGATCTTGCAGGATCGCGTGCCCGGCAACGACGAGTACATGCGCGTGCTCACTAGCTATTCCGACCGCAACGGCAAGGTGCGCATGATGTGCCTGGGCCATGTGCTGCTCGAGGAGCATCAGCCCCACGGTGTCGGCAACCATGCCTGTATCATTACCGAGCCCAACGACGAGCTCATGGGCGGCGTGCGCAAGTTGCTCGAGGACCTTCACTTTGTGGGCTATTCCAACTTTGACGTTAAGTACGACGAGCGCGACGGCTCGTTTAAGTTCTTCGATTTCAACACGCGCCAGGGCCGCAGCAACTACTACGTTACCAACAGCGGCTTTAACGTTGCCAAGTATGTGGTGGACGAGTATGTGTTCAACCGTCCGTTTGAGCCGGAGTTTGTGACGGCTCAGGACGAGGCCCTGTGGATGGTCGTCCCCATGGGCGTCGTCGACAAGTACGTCAAGGATCCCGAGCTGCGCGCTAAGGTGCATCGCCTGGACAAGGAAGGCAAGGGCGCCGACCCTTCGTTTATGAAGGGCGACTTTGTCTTTAACCGCTGGCTGCGCATGTGGCACACCAAGCTGCGCCACTTTAAGCTGTTCAAGACGTATTACAAGTAGATGAGCGCGGCGCCCGTCCGGTTTGCATCGGGCGGGCGCGGGTATGATACGCGCAATTGCGCAAGCGTCACCAAGGAGGCGGCGATGGAAAAGCTGGGAGTTATCGGCGGCATGGGCGCCGAGGCCACGTCGTATTACTACGACCAGGTGGTGCGTCATACGGCTGCTGCCTGCGATCAGGAACATATCGACATGGTGGTACTCTCCAAGTCGACCATGCCCGACCGCACGCTGGCCATTAAGACCGGCGAGCATGCCAAGCTGCTGGCGACCATGAAAGAGTGCGCCCAGGCACTCGAGTCGCTGGGCTGTGCACACATTGCCATTCCCTGCAACACGTCACACTACTTCTATGACCAGATCCAGTCGTTTACGAAGGTGCCGATTATCCACATGCCGCGTGAGTCGGTGCGCTATGCTCTTGCGGGTGCGGTGATGGGGGAGTGCGAGTTCGACCCCAACCTGAGTATGCCGGCCGAGCCGGTGCACAAGATTGGCATTATGGGAACCGATGGCACCGTGGGCGCGGGCGTCTACGGCCGCGAATGTAAGGCTGCGGGTGTTGAGGTCGTCTATCCCAGCGAGAAACGTCAGAACGATGTGATGTCGCTTATCTACGATGATGTGAAGGCCGGACGTGAGCCCGATATGGATAAGTTCGACCGCGTGATGTGGGAGTTCGCCCGTAGCGGCTGCGACCGCGTCATTCTGGCCTGCACCGAGCTCTCGGTGCTGCAGAAGTACCGAGAGATGCCCGAGATCACCCTCGACGCCATGGACGTCCTGGTGCGCGAATCCATCATCCGTTGCGGTGCTCCCTACCGCCTCTAGCTTCCGATCTGCCAAAAAGGGACAGGTTAATATTGGTAGGTTTTATCTGGTGAAACAGTAAAGGCCTCGGCTCGTTTGGTGCGAGCCGAGGCCTTTTGCGTTGGGCGGTTGCTGTCGGTAGTGAACTAGAACAGGAAGCCGATGGCGATGAGGGCGATGCTGACGATGAGCACGGCGATGTCTAGGCCCTTGATGGGGTAGCGCTTGTACGAGCTGGCGCGCGTACGCAGATAGAAGCCGCGTTGTTCTGCCGCCAAGGCTGTGGCATCGGTTTTGCCCACGCTTGAGATGAGCAGCGGCACGCACAGTGGCAGCATGAGCTTAAGCTTCTTAATGGGGTTCTTGGTGTCGTACTCGACGCCGCGTGCGGTCTGCGCCTCCATGATGGCGTTCATCTCCTGACCAAACACCGGCACGAAGCGCAGCGCCGTGGTAAAGGTGAAGGCATAGCGATACGGCACGTGCAGCACCTCGACGCAGGCGTTGGCAAGGTCGTTGAGCTTGGTCACCATGAGCATGAGGATGAGTGGTAACGCCACACCCAGCAGGCGCAGACAGGCCTTCGATCCTGTGATGAGACCCGTGTCGGTGATAAAGCCCCACACCACGTTGCCATCGCGCATAAAGGCCAGCTGGAGCACCAGCATGATAAGCGCGAGCGGAATCAGCAACTTGAGCAGCGAGAACAGACGGTCGACGACGCCGGCATAGGCACCCAGCGCAAGGGTGAGTGCCAAAAAGCCCAGCAGCGCCACGTAGGTGTCGGACAAGAAGATGCCGACGATGATGGCGGCGGCGAGGCCCAGTTTGACGACGGGATTCAGGCGATGCAGCAGCGTATCGCCCGGCATGTAGTCGATGACGTTAACCACGGTGGACCATCTCCTTGGCAATTCGAACGACATCGGTGACCTCGCTCACCTGCGCAAAAGCGGGCGAGACGGAAGATGCCAGACGGCGCGAGAGTTCGATGACCTGGGGCGGCTCAACGTAGGCATGCTGCATGAGTTCGATGTTCGAGAACAGCTCGTGCGTGCGGCCGCGATCGAGGATGCGGCCGTCGGCCATTACTACGATGCGCTCGGCAAAGTCGGAGACGACTTCCATGTCGTGGCAGACCATGATTACGGCGCAGCCACGCTCGGCCATGGTACGCACCGTTTCCATGACGGTCATGCACTCGCGGTAATCAAGGCCGCTCGTGGGCTCGTCGAGCACGACGATCTTGGGCTCAACCACTACGACGGAGGCAAGCGCCACCATTTGTCGCTGACCGCGCGAGAGCGAGAAGGGCGCCTCGTCGGCCGGCAAGCCAAAGCGGTCGATGACGAGCTGGGCGCGACGCAGCGCCTCGGCACGGTCGATGCCGGCAAGCTCCAGGCCAAAGGCGACCTCGTCGAGCACGGTGTCCTTGCAGATCTGGCGGTCGGGGTTTTGGAAGAGGGTCGCGACCTCGCGAGCGATGCGGCTCGTGGGAACGGCTGCGGTATCCAGTCCCGTGACGCGCACGCTGCCCGAGGCGGGCTTAAGCAGGCCTGTGAGCAGTTTGGTGAGCGTGGTCTTGCCGGCGCCGTTTTGGCCGACGATGCCCACGAGCTCGCCGGGATAGAGCGTCAGGCTAAGGTCGTGTACGGCGGCGCCGCCATTGGGATAGGCAAACTCAACATGGTCGAAGGTGAGTACGGGTTCGGCGTCCTTGGCATGAGGGCGCAACGACGGTGCATGCGGGGAACCGGCGGGCGCCTGGGCTTCGATAGCCGCGCGTGCGGGGTCGACGATGCCCGAAATCATGCGCTCGGCCTCATCGACATCCAAGCAGGGGGTACCGCTTACCAGGCCATCGGCCTCGAGGCTATTGAAGATACGCGTGACGCGAGGGCAGTCGACGCCGATGGCACGGAGCTCGTCGGTATGCGCGAAGACCTCGTGTGGCTCGCCCTGCAGCGCGATTTCGCCATGGTTGAGCACGAGCACGCGGTTGCAGTACTCCGAGAGCAGGGCGACCTTTTGCTCGACGACGACGATGGTGATTCCAAGTGCGCGGTTTGCCTCACGCAGCGTCTCGAAGACCAACGTGGAGCTGGCGGGGTCGAGTGCCGCGGTGGGCTCGTCGAGAACCAAGACGCGCGGACGCATGGCGAGGATGGCGGCGATGGCTACCTTTTGCTTCTGTCCGCCCGAGAGGGTGGCGATCTCGCGGTCGCGCAGGTCGCTGATGCCGACGGTCTCGAGAGTTTCGCTCACGCGCTGCTTGATCTGGTCGTGGGGAACGCCAAAGTTCTCGAGGCCAAAGAGCATCTCGTCCTCGACGACCGAAGCGACCATCTGCGTGTCGATATCCTGCAGCACACTGCCGACGATTTGCGACACGTCGGTGAGCGAGACTTCGCAGGTGTCGTGGCCGTCGACCATGACGGACCCAAAGAACGTGCCGGTGTAGTGGTGGGGCACGGCGCCCGACAGACAGGCGGCAAGCGTGGACTTGCCGGCGCCCGAGGGCCCGATGATGCCGATGAAATCTCCCTTGTTCACGCTGAGCGAGATGTGGCTGAGCGCTTGCTCGGTCTGCGTGCCATAGGAGAACGAGACATCGTCGACGTTGATGATCGTTTCCATGGATACCTTTCATAGTCATTGGGGACGTTCTTTAATGACTAGTCGTTTAAGAACGTCCCCAAAAGCTAGTCGTTTGGGACAGTTTTTGGTGGTGAAGCACGGAGACGGCTTTACGAGGGGCCCCAGGTTGGCGCGAGAAAGAGGAGCGAAGCGTACTTGGGTACGCGAGCGACGAATGAACGCCAAGATGGGGTGGCTCGTAAAGCCGAGCGGGTTAGTTGAGTCTAAGAGCCTTCTGGATGGGCAGGTAGAGGGCGCCGACCAGAATGGCGTTAAAGACGGCGGTCATGGCAACGACGGGCAGCATGGCGGCGGCGAGCTCGCCGACCACGCCGAGCATGGCCATCTTGATGATCATGAAGATGACGCCGGAGACAAAGGTGGTCAGGAAGGTTGCGACAATGGCGATGGCTGGCTTGACCTGACCGTTCTTGCCGGCGGCGTTGACGATGCCGGCCATGAGCATGGCGGCGATGCCCTCGGCGGCAAAATCGACGAACGGCGAAGTGGTGGTGATCTGGATCACGGCAGCCGAGATGAGGCCAATGACGAGCGCCTGGCCGATGTTGGGACGAACGACCAGGATGGTGAGGCAGAAGGCCGAGATGATGAACTCGGGGCTGATCATGCCGCCCGAGATGCCCGAGATGGCCTTGCCGACGGTGAAGTTGAGGATGAAGCCGGCAGCGAGCAGGATGGCGAGCAGGACGAGGGCGCGGACGTCGAGTTTGCCGCGGTCGGCGGTCTGGACGGTGCGGGGCTGGGCGGCGGTGGTGTTCTGAGACATGGTGAAAATCCTTTCGGAAGGGGAGTGCAAGAGAAAAGCGGAGGCGCGTGATGCGAATGCGATCGGGCTCGAGATAGAAAAAGGCCCCCGGTCGAAACCGGAGGCCTTCCAATCACCTAGAGCGCAAAAACAGGCGTGAGGGACTCACTGTCGACCGATCGTATTCGCATCACGCCACCACCAGTTGTTGAGAGACTTCATCGTGTTCTTCATGTTGGTGGTTCCTTTCGTGATGCCGTGGCGCGGTCGCACCTAGTTGCTGTTGCGCTGCACTATAGCACAGCGAAGTGTGTGCGGGGAAATCTTTTTTAAAAAGATTTCAGGCGGGTTTCCCACCGGTCAAAAGAGCGGGCTGAGCGGGCGAGGCTGCCATTGCTGCCTTGTCCGCTCAGCTAAGACGTTACTCCTTATTGCGACGGTAGAGGAAGTAACCGCCCGCGGAGATGACGGCAACGCCAGCGATGGCGAATGCGGCCACCATGCGGCCATCAAAACGATCACCGGTGGTGGGCAGGCCGCCCTTGGTGTTCGTCTTGTTGGTGGTTACCGTGGTCGTGGTGTCCGACTTGCCAGGCTTCTCGGGCTTGGTGGTGGGCTGCTCGGGCTTAGCGGGCTGCTCGGGGGTACCGGGCTGCTCAGGAGTACCGGGCTGCTCAGGAGTACCAGGCTGATCCGGGGTTACCGGGTCGGTGGCAAGAGCGTCCTTGGCGTAGGTGATGGACACCTTGAGGCCGTTGATCTCGGTGTTCAGGTCGCTCGGGGTGAAGGGCTGGTCGAAGTTTTCGGCCTTCTGATAGGCGCGCATCTCCTGGAGCAGTGCCTTGCACTTCTCGTAGGTGTTCTCGGTAGCAGCCTTGCCGGCCTTGTTAGCCAGGGCAGTGCGGCCCTCGGTGGTCGTCTCGGCTAGCATGGCGGCGTCAACTTCCTTGTTCTGCTCGATGAGCTCGTTCTGGAGCGCATCGAGGTAGGCACGGACGCTGATACCAAGGGTGTCAGGGTTCTCAAAGCAGAGCGAGCTGATGTCCATGAGGACGTAGTTGATTGAGTTCTCGGGCTCCTCGTTGTACACGACGTCAGTCTGTTTGCAGTGATCGAAGGAGACGGTCTGATCGCTGAAGTACGGGCTGACCTCAGTTATCAGAGCGGAGTACAACGGGATGGCGACGGAGTACGCGGCGCGGGAGAGCATTTCCCACTGGATGGTAGCGACTTCGGGGTCATACCCGCGACGAATCTGGAAGAGGTTGATCTCGGTGTTGCGCTCGCTGCCGATGCAATAAACACCATCAGTGTTCGCGTTGAGGCCAGGGACGTTCTCGCCGCGGTTGCCGAAGGCGCGAATCAACTCGAAAGTGCTCCAACCAGACTTGCCAGGCTTGAAGAACAGGGGCTGGATTTCGCTGACCATGGCTCCCTTTTGGTCAGGTTTTCCTTTCTCCTTTACTGTGATAATGTCGTAATCTGTGCCTTCGGTCAGCTGACTACCAAAATAATTGCGGCCTTGCACATAACGGGACCACTGGTTTACGCCGGAATCGGCGAGGCTTTCGCCATACGTTTGGGCGACATCGAATTTGCCGTCAGCGGAGTATTTGGCGAAACCCTTTTCTTCGGGCATGGATTGGATCTTTTCAGAGTGGAGGCAATTCTCGGTGTCATTGAGGTCGACATCGTAGTTGAGGCTCCCGATATTAGGGTTGAGCGACGCGACGTCGTCAGCGAGCTTCATGGCGATCCACTGATGGGCGGAAAGTGTGGCGAACAGCCAGGTCTCGTTGTTGTCGGCGATGATGATCTGGTCGTTGGTGCAGACGCCTTGATCATCGATCAGGCTGCCGAGAAGCTCGACGCCCTCGCGGGCCGTGGCGCTCTCGCCCAGGATGATGCTGCCGTAACTGTACTCGCCCAGACCCACTTCCTCATCGATGGGGTCTGCTGCAGCGGCCTCCTCGTTATAGGAGGTGCTTAGCGTGGCGGAGCAGGAGACGCCCTTCTCGTTGATGCCGGCCTCGGAGTAGGCGTCGGTGCGACCCATCCAGTTGGAGGGGTGGTCGCGTACATAGCTGTAGCGATAGGTAGGCTTGTTCGAAGTGTATTCAAAAGCAGATTCAATCGAGCTGTACTTAAAGCCAGGTTCGTGGGCAGGTTCGATGCCGTAGTGCTTAAGATAGCGCTTGCCAAAGTCCTCGGCGCGGCCGTAGTACGTGTTGCCGTCGGCCGTAAGGTTTTTGCCCATGTATATCTGCGTGCAGGCGAGCGCAGATGTCGGCATGGACATGATGGTTGCAGCTCCAAAGGCGAGGCCTATGCCTAGCTTCTTGAGCGCGTTGACGGGGTGAGTTTTCCTCATTTTCCCTCCCAGCGTGCGAAAGCTCTCCGTTGCCAGAGGGCTTCAGCCAATAAAGACACCCCATTAGCGTAACGAACTGGAAACAATATTCATCTATGAAAGAAACTTACTCGATAAGCGTAATGAAATATGCGATGAGCGGTTAATTATACTCAGTTTGTAGCTTTACTTTAATAAAGGCGCCCTGTGATTACTGTAGCCGAATAAAGTAGCTGGGAATGCCCGAAATGAAAATCCCCCTGCTGTTTGGCAAATGCATAAACAGCAGGGGAGACGATAATTGGATGAATATCATACCAATGTGGAATTACTTCTTCCGGCGGTGGATCACGTTGATCGCATAGCCGACGAGCATGGCCAAAACGATGATGATGAAGCCGAGCAGGGGATTGTCGTTCATAGGGTCCTCCTATTTTCCGAGCGGGGAGAATTCGTCGACGATGAGGTCGAGGCATT
>URVZ01000024.1 GCA_900551365.1 uncultured Collinsella sp. | reverse complement strand
GGCGGAGCTCCAGAAAGACCAGCGGGTGCCGAGCGAGCTCGTTCCCCGCTGCCCGCGCTGCGGGGCGCCCATGGTTCCCAACCTGCGCATCGACGGCTCTTTCTGCGAGGACCGCGGATGGCACGAGGCAGCCGCCCGCTACCGCGCATTCTGCGAGGCGCACTCTGGCGACCGCATCCTGTACCTGGAGCTGGGCGTCGGAGACAACACGCCCGTCATCATCAAATACCCCTTCTGGAACGCCGTGGCACAAAACGGCCGTGCGGCGTACGCCTGCGTAAACATAGGAGGGGCGTGCGCACCGGCCGCAATCGCTGGCAGGAGCATCCTCGTAGATGACGATATAGATGGATTTCTTCAAAGCGCTTTAGTCTGATTACCTGACAAAGCGAAAATCATTCCTCAGCACCGCAGGCCATTCTGCCGCCTATTGGCGAATGGGCACCCTATTTTATTAATCTTCTTACTGCGCCGACACCCCATCAACCACGTCCTCCGCCCACGCCGACCCCAAGGCCGTAAACGCAGGGAATCCGCAGGGCGCGACGGGGTTTCTCCCCAGAACATTCCGCAGGACGCAAAGAGGCTCCGCAGCGCGAAGCGCGATGCGGAGCCTCTTTGCATGTCCGAGGACGTTCCGGAGAGAAGCCCCGTCACGCCCCCGGATTCCCGGTGGGAGTTCTAGACCTTGTCGGCCTTAGTACATACCGCCGCCCTGCTGACCAGCGGTGGCAGCAGCGATAGCGTCCTCAAGCTGAGTGTTCTTGGGCACATCGGAGACGGTAGCCTCGGTGATGAGGATCAGGCTAGCGACAGAAGCAGCGTTCTGCAGGGTGACGCGGCTGACCTTGACGGGGTCGAGGACGCCCATCTCGATCATGTCGCCCCACTCGCCGTTGGCAGAGTTGAGACCCTGGCCGGCGGGCAGCTCGGCAACCTTGTCGACCACGACAGCGCCCTCAAAACCAGCGTTCTTGGCGATAGTAGCGACCGGAGCAGTCAGAGCCTTCTTGACGATGTCGACGCCGATCTTCTCCTCGGGGTCGTCGATCTCGACAGCATCGAGCGCAGGAGCAGCGTCCATGAAGGCGACGCCGCCACCGGCGACAATGCCCTCCTCGACAGCAGCGCGGGTAGCCTGCAGAGCGTCCTCGACGCGATGCTTGATCTCCTTGAGCTCGGACTCGGTAGCAGCGCCGACCTTGATGACGGCAACGCCACCGGAGAGCTTGGCCAGGCGCTCCTGGAGCTTCTCACGGTCAAAGTCAGAAGTGGTGTTCTCCATCTCGCCCTTGATCTGAGCGATGCGGGCGTCGATGGCCTCCTTGGAGCCAGCGCCGCCGACGACGACGGTGTTGTCCTTGGAGATAGTGACGGACTTAGCGGTACCGAGCATATCGGCGGTGATGTCAGCGACCTTCACGCCCAGCTCGTCCAGAGCAGCCTGGCCACCGGTGAGGACGGCGATGTCCTCCAGGATGCGCTTGCGGCGATCGCCGTAGCCCGGGGCCTTGACGGCGCAGACGTTGAGGGCGCCACGGATCTTGTTGAGGACGAGGGTCGGCAGAGCCTCGCCATCGATGTCCTCAGCGATGATGAGCAGGCCACGGCCGGCGCGCTGGACAGCCTCGAGAACAGGCATGATGTCCTGAACGCTGGAGATCTTCTGGTCGGTGATGAGGATGTACGGATCCTTCATCACGGCCTCCATGCGGTCGTTGTCCGTGACGAAGTAAGCGGAGACATAGCCCTTGTCGAACTGCATGCCCTCGACGGTGTCGATGGTGATGTCAAACGTCTGGGAATCCTCGACGGTGATGACGCCGTCCTTACCCACAACCTCCATGGCCTCGGCGATCTTCTCGCCGACCTCGGGGTCACCGGCAGAGATGGTACCGACGGAAGCGATCTGCTCCTTGGTCTCGACCGGCTTGGCCTGCTTCTTCATCTCGGCGACAGCGGCGTTTACAGCCTTGTCGATGCCGCGACGGATGGCCAGCGGGTTGGCGCCGGCGGCGACGTTGCGCAGACCGTCGTTGACGATGGCTTGAGCGAGCAGGGTTGCGGTGGTGGTGCCGTCACCCACGGTGTCGTTGGTCTTGGTGGCGACCTCCTTCACCAGCTGAGCGCCCATGTTCTCGATGTTGTCCTCGAGCTCGATCTCCTTGGCGACAGAAACGCCGTCGTTGGTGATGGTCGGAGCACCGAACGTGCGCTGCAGCGCAACGTAGCGGCCCTTGGGGCCCATGGTGACGGTAACGGCGTCGGCCAGAGTGTTGACGCCCTTGGCAAGCTTAGCGCGGGCATCGGTGTTGAACGTAATGTTCTTTGCCATGGTAGGTAATCCTCCAAAAGAAATGTGACTCGCGTCGCCGCTTCCGAGTCCTATGCGACGATCGCGTTCAAAGACGAATCAGAGATTCTGACGAGACTAGGCCTCGACGACGGCGTAGATGTCGTCGGCGCGCATCAGCAGATACTTCTCGCCGTCGACCTTGACCTCGTTGCCACCGAACTTACCATAGATGACAACGTCACCGACCTTGACGTCCATGGGGATGCGCTCACCCTTGTCGTTGACCTTACCGGCGCCAACGGCAACGATGGTGCCGCGCTGCGGCTTCTCCTGAGCGTTGCTAGCGATGTACAGACCAGAAGCGGTCTTCTGCTCGGCCTCGTCGGGCTTGACCAGGACGCGATCTGCAAGCGGCTTCAAAGACGACATGCTTGTTTCCTCCTTTTTGGGCCGCGCGGTTGAGCCGTGCGGGTTTCCCTACTTCGTTTGCGTACGCGTTGAATGGTACCCACGAATGGCGGGTTATACAACACGGAGTCAAAAAATCTTATTTTTTGGCACTTAGATTTTCTGAATGCCGGGGGATAACTTAGCGGTGGCTCCCGGGGCGGACCGGAGGGCATGAAGTTTGCTGCTCTACAGTCCTGCGCAAGACGGAAAGCACATTAAGTGCTTTCCTTTGCGTGCGGAACTCGCGACAAACTTCATGCCCTCCGGTCCGCCCCGGGAGCTAGGTTAACTAATTCGAGCCTGGTATTCAGAAAAGTCAGTGCAGCAAAATGGCGATGCGGATAGGAACGTGGGCATGGTTTTCGCTGCGCGCACGGGTCCCCTGGGGAGCGCCGTGCATTTTTGGGAGTATTCAGCAAGCCAGGACGACTGCATACGCGCCGGACACACCATATTGATCCCAAGGACGCCATCGACCGGCGATTTAAGTCGCAGGCAAACCCCGTCAAGACAAAAAGGTATGCCTCGCGCCGTACCGGAGCCCAAAATGACGTCAATCTCCGCAACGTTACTCAGCCGCAGCGGCACCGGCGGAGCGCGCGGTGCTGAATACTCCGTTTTTTGCACGGCACGGGCGGGGGTACATCAGGATCAAGAAGAACATCCCAGCCTTTTTATGCAATCTGTAATGGGAAGTATGCAAAACACCAAGAGGCAGCATTGCTGATGTCCAAATTGAGCGCGCAGGGCAGCGGCGCGTCCGCCCTGCGCCCAAATCCAGCAGAGCGGGGACGCTCCTAACAAATCCTCACCGGCAAACAAACGCGGCTCGAGCGTTATCCCAAAATTGGCTGCCCGAGCCGCGCTTAACGGTACGGCATGAATACTTAGCGCTCGTAAATCAAGTTACCTGCCAGGTAGGTGGCCTGAACCTTGGTAGCCTGGAGCTCTTGTGGATCGACAGTGAGCGGGTTTTGGTCCAGGACTACCAGGTCGGCATACTTGCCGGGCTCCAAGCTGCCTAGGTTTTGCTCGTCGCCCGCTGCATAGGCGCTGCCCAGGGTGTAGTTGCGCAGAGCTGTAGCCGCGTCGACGCGCTCGCTGGGGAGCCAGCCGCCCTCGGGCCAGTGGCTGCGGGGGTCTTGGCGCGTGATGGCCGTGTAGAGCACGTTCATGCTGGTAACGGCCGTGATGGGGCTATCGGTGCCGAAAGCTTGGCGGATGCCGCGTTGCTTATAGGTCGCAAACGGCCACATGATGCGGCTGCGCTCCAGGCCCAGGTCGCGCTCCGGGCCACCCGGGTCGAGCGTGATGTGGCAAGGCTGGCTCGAGGCAATGACGTTGAGCTTGCGCAGACGATCGATGTCCTCGGGCAGCAGATTCTCCAAATGCTCAAGCGTATTATGGCCGTGCGGGGGCAGACCGTATAGCTCTGCCGCCTCCTCAAAGATATCGAGTGCGGCATGGATGGCACCGTCGCCGATAACGTGGATGCGCACGGTGTGGCCACGCTCGGCTGCCGCTAGAACCAACTTGCGCATGCGCTCGACAGGAACCGTCAGACGACCCTGGTCGCCCGGGAAGCGCGGGTTGGTATAGGGCTCAGTGAGGTATGCGGTATGCTCGCTCGACACGCCGTCGAAGAACTGTTTAAAGCCTGGCGCCGAGAGCAGCGCATTGTTCGCGTAGCGGGTCTGGAGTTCTTCCAAGCGCGATTGGTCATCCAGCAGCGTGGGAAACAGATGGGCGCGGATGCCCAGCTTGCCGGCGGCCTGCAGCTTGTCGTAAACATCGTCGCGAATAAAGTCACAGCCCGGCATGGGCATGAGCGACATATCGCAGATCGAGGTGATGCCCTGCTCGGCCATACGCTTCATCTGGTCGGCGTAAGCGCTCGCGATGCGGTCCTCGCCCAGCCACTCAAGACAGCGCGGCAGCAGCTGCATGGCCGCAGCCTCGTGGGCAATACCCGTAAGCTCACCGTTTGAGTCTTTGTCGTAACTGCCACCCGCCGGAGGCTCACTGTCGCGTGTCACGCCAAGGGCTTCGAGTGCGCGGCTGTTGAGCCACAGGGTATGCCCATCGCCCGAATACATAACACAGGGGCGATCGGGGAAGGCGGCGTCGAGGGAAGCCTTGGTAGGGTGCTCAGGCGGATCCCAGCGGTAATCGCGCCAGCCCTGGGTCACGACCCAGGCGTCATCGGGCAAGCCTTGGGAAAACTTGAGCGCATGCTGCACCAGTGCCGCCTCTGACGTGCCCATATCCATGAGCATGTACGGCGAGGAACCGACCGAGGTATGGAAGAAGTGCAGGTGCGCATCATGGAAACCGGGGCAGATGAATTGCTCGCCGTAGTCGACTACCGGCGTGGCAGCAGGTGCGGCGGCAATCACGTCATCGGGCGCGCCGACTGCGACGATGCGATCGCCTGCAATGGCAATCGCCAGCTCGCGGGCGGCATCGATGCCGTCTTGGGCGGTAAAAACGTTCTTGGAGCGGATAATCCGATCGATATGCTGCATGGGCATCCCCATCTCTGGCAGGAAATTCAACACCCCCGAGTGTACTCCCCCACTCTTGTTACAAAACCCCAAGCGGCAAACGGCAACTTTACCAGCTCTAGCGGCAGGTGGCATACTGGAGAGAGCCTGTACGATTTTGCGATCGAGCCAACAAGGAGCAAATCGACCATGACGAAGACCAAGGCACAGCAGATTATGGCGGCAACCGAGGTTCGCGCGGCAGACGACGTCACCGCGGCCATCCAGGATATCGCCGCCGAGTTTGAACCCTATATCATCAAGCAGCGCCGGCACTTCCATAAGCACCCGGAGCTGAGCCTTGCCGAGGAGCGCACGACTTCCGACATCGCCAACCAGCTCGACGCCATGAATATCCCCTACGAGCGTCCGCTCAAGACGGGCCTGGTGGCGACGCTTCGCGGTACCGCGCCGGATGCCTACCGCGAGGACGGCACGCCGCGCCGCCGTATCCTGCTGCGCGCCGATATCGACGCCCTGCCTGTCACCGAGCAGACCGGCGAGGAGTTCGCCAGCGTCAACGAGGGCTGCATGCACGCCTGCGGTCACGACTGCCATATCGCCATGATGCTCGGCACGCTGCAGATTCTGCGCCACATGACCGATGACATCCACGGCGAGATTCGCATCGTTTTCCAGCCCAGCGAGGAAAACGGCCAGGGCGCCAAACTCATGATCGGCACGGGTGTGCTCGACGGCGTCGACGGCGCCTACGCTGCGCACATCTGGAGCGAGGTCGACGCCGGCACCGTAAGCTGCGAGCCCGGCCCACGCATGGCAAACACCGACTGGTTCCGCATCGACGTCCGCGGCACCTCGTGCCATGGCGCCATGCCCCAGCGCGGCCACGACGCCGTTATGGTTGCCGCCGAAATCGTCAACGCCCTGCAGACCATCGTCTCGCGCGAGATTAGCCCCTACGAACCTGCCGTCATCACCGTCGGCGAGCTGCATGGCGGCACCGCGCGCAACGTTATCGCCGGCACGGCGTACCTCGCCGGCACGGTGCGCACCTATGGCGACAAGACGCATGAGGAGATGCCCGAGCTTATGCGCCGCATCGTGGAGCACACCGCGGCTGCTCTGGGCGCCGAGGCCGAGCTCACCGACTACACCATCGCCAACTACAAGGTCGAAAACGATGCCGCCTCGAGCGAGCGCTGCCGCCAAGCTGCGCTCAAGTGCCTGGGTCCCGCGGGCGAGGGCCATTACCGCGGCACGCTTTCGGGCGAGGACTTCTCGGAGTATCTGCGCCGCGTACCGGGCGTGCTCGCCTTTGTTGGCACGCGCAACCCCCAGATTGGCGCCACCTATGCCCAGCACTCCTGCTTCTATAAGATCGACGAGAGCGTGCTCGCCAAGGGCTCCATGGTAGCCGCTCAGTATGCCATCGACTTTTTGGCCGAGCCCACGCAAGAAGAGCTCGACGGCCCCACGATCGCCGCGGTTGCCGAGACCAATCCCGACCTGGCAGCCAAGCTGCGCTCTGCCAAGGCAACTGCCGCCGAGGCCCGCGACGCCGTGCACGACGCCCGCACCGCCCGCCATGCCGCAATCAAGGGCATTCACGATGCCCGTGCCGCCGCTCGCCACGATGAGAAGCACGGCGAGTAGCCGTCACGCCCACCTATAACAACCTGGCTATAGCAAAGCGGGGGCGAACGTTATCTCAACGTTCGCCCCCGCTTATGTGTCGACCGCTTTTCTAGCGCGTCCTCCGTCACGACAAGTAAGAGCGAAGGATGGTGAGCCAGCGTGGGGTTTCGAGGTGAATGATATCAGTGGGGACTCCGGCGGGCGCATGGCCGCCAAAGAGCAGGCCCGCGTCTGCCGGGTTGATAAGGCGCACGATCCATACGGCAACGACCAGCACGCACAGAACAATAACCGCAATGTCGATGCCGCGCTTTAGCTTGCTCGACGTCACCTCCTCGCGCACGAACGCGAGCACAAACGCAATCGGCACCACCCAAAACAGCGGATGGTAGGCAAAAGCCGCCGCAAAATCGAGGCGCAGTGCTGCCAGCCAGGCCCTCGTCATGCCACATCCCGGACAGGGAATGCCCGTCATCAGGCGAAACACGCAGCCGATATCGAGCAGGTAGAGCGCGAGCCAGGCGACAAAGAGCGCGCCGGTGCAAAAAAGGGCGCGGCGAAGGAGCTCTGCCGTGCCCCTATGTCCCTGGGAGCTGTTCACGCCGCCCTTATTGTTAGGCACGAGCGCCAAGGCGAGTGTTGTAAGCCGTTGCCATGGCATTGGTATTATTGATGATGATGTTCATAGCGAAGATGGGACCAAGGCCGCACAGGAGCGCGCCGAAGATCTGCCACAGAAGAACGGTGGTGCCGTTTTCCTGGAACACCAGGCCGTAGCGAGGAGCGTTGGCCTGCAGGCGGTTGCCAATCTTGTAATACCAGTAGTACGCGTAGAAGCCGCAGGTCACAAACGATAGAAGGATGAATTCCGCCAGACCCGGCGTGTAATCGCCGTCATCCTGACACAACGTGTTGACGTCGCGTGCCAAGCAATACAGGAAGTAGAACGAATAGATACCGCAGGTCACAAGAGAGAGCAGCAGCCAGCCGATCAGGCTGCGGTCAGCCTTAATGGGGCCATAGCCCATCGGAGCGGATGCGGACTGTTGGGCGTATTGACCGGTGTACTGCTGCTGAGGCTGGAGCGCGGGCTGAATAGCCTGGGCCGGAGCGGGCTGGGGCTGCGGGGCCGCAGCGGCAGAAGCGGCACCAACGGCGGATCCGCAAACAGGGCAGAATTTGGCATCATCCGAAATGGGAGAACCACAAGTGGGACAGAACATGAGCCTCTCCTTTTCCTAAGGCGTCGCACGCCTTCAAACCTTACACGTCTACGTTCTCAACAATAGCCGCGACGTTGTTGCGCAACATTGACCAATTTCCGAGAAATTTTGCTGCAACCGTTTTCCCAGGCATTTTCTTGCTTTCGCAGTAGAAAAAGGCACCCCGGGCTCAGTTGCCCAGGGCGCCTCGACCGACTATTCGGTTTGATTGTTTTCGGCAGCAGGATTATCGCCCGGCTCATCCGCCGGCGTGGCAACGGCATCCCAATCGGGCTCCGCAGGCGTCGCCTCGGACGCCGGTGCGGGGACAGGGGCAGGCGCGGGTGCCGGGGCAGGTGCAGGCGCGGGTGCCGGGGCAGGCGCAGCACCAGTGGCTGCCGTGGGATTGAATCCCGCAGGAGCAGGCTTCTTCTCACCCGGGAGCACAAAAGTCAAAACGTCGTCCTTGTCCTCATCGGTCCATTCGCTTGCATAACGTGCAGCCCAATAGCCAACGGCACGGTGCTTGAGCATCTTGCCAAAGACCGTAAGGAACACCGTGACGAATGCAATCAGCACCAGGAACAATACGAGCGTGACACCACCGGCGGTAACAATCGCCTCGATACCCGTGGGGCGATAGTAATAGCCGTACGCGCCAATTCCGGCGATGGCACCAAAGACAGCTGTCAAGATCCACGTAATGGCGTTGGAAACCAGGCCCGTCAAAAACTCCGGAAGGAACGAAGCGCAGAACAGCTTGGTCTTGTTGTGCTTAAACGCCGCCCAGACCTTGTCGAGCGAAAACGCGCTCTCGACGCGACCGGTCACCGCAAAGTGCATCACGGCGATGTCGGCGAACATCTTAAAGAAGACACCCAGAATCGCCGAGGCAATTAGCGCCAGGACAAGCAGGCCAAGCGAGCCAAACAGCGCAGCTTCGAGCGCATAAGAGCCGTAATACGAATACGAGCCTGCGGCGCCAATTACCATGCTCTCCACCAGCGAAAGCACTACACCGATAACGGGAATGGCAGCGATAACCTCGAGCACGACCGAAATAACGCTCGAAAAGACTCCGAGACCAAACGACGTGGAACGCATGAGTGGACGGTCCATGCCGTCATCGACCTTAAGCGACAGATCGCGACCCCACTCGATACCAAAGCCGGAACCGCACACGCTCGCAATGCAAGCTGCCAAAAAGCCGATGGCAGCCGCAATGCCGCCAATAACGGGAATAAACAACACGAGCACCGACACAACGCAAATCAGCGCCGGCAAAAACGCGATTTGGCATACACGCTGAAGCACGCCCGGAGTCTTAGTCATATCTTGGAACGCCTGAGCCACACAGCCCTTTGGCGCATTCGCCACGGGCGGCTGCGGAACAAACTGCTGGGGCTGAGGCTGTCCCTGGGGAGCGGGGCCAGCGGCACCGGCATTAGGAGCACCACACACGCCGCAGAACTTGTCGTTATCGCCCATGGGGGCGCCACACTGCGAACAGAACATCGAAATCATCCCTTCGTATCTAGAGCGAATCACCTGGATCGCAAACGATGTCTTTGGCAACATTATCGCCCAATGTGGGGACAAATACCCCAAGATGGCCGATTTGCAACGTAGGCGGCTTTATTCAATGATTCGAAGGGTATATCCGCGCTAGTTCGTGCCGCGGAAGCCCTTGCCCACAATCTCGGAGCTGTCGACGATCGTGATAAAGGCGCCCGGATCGACCTCGCGCGCATAACGGCGCAGCTGCACGGCCTCGCGACGGCTCAGCACGCTCATGATCACCGTCACGCACTTGCCCGAGAAGGCACCGTAGCCGCGACTGATGGTCGCCGTACGGTTAAGATGCTTGACGATAAACTCCTCGACCTTAAGGGGCTCGGAGCAAATGACCGTGCAGACCTTACGAAGGTGAATGCTCTCGATGGCCTTGTCGACCACAAGCGTCTTGGCAAACAGGCCGAGCACGCAATACAGACCGACACGCGGACCATACAAAAAGGCCGCGATGGTCACGATGCCGATATCGACCAGCAGTAGGGCACGGCCAATCTCGAGCGTCGTGCGGCGCTTGAGGATCATGGCAAGAATGTCCGTGCCGCCCGTGGAGGCGCCAATATCAAAGACAATAGCACTGCCCAGCGCCGGCAAGATGACGGCAAAACACAGGTCGAGCCACATATCGCCCGTCATCGAAACATCGGTCGGGATGAACAGCTCAAACAGCGAGACGTAGGCCGAAAGCGCAAACGAGGCAAAAACGCTCCAAAGGATTGCCTTGCGCTCCAAAAAGATAAAGCCCAGGATGACCAGGACCGCGTTGATAATCCACATAAAGACGCCGACGGGCAGAGTCGGGAACAGCGTGGAAAGAATGACCGACACACCCGAGGTGCCGCCGAAGGCAAAGTGATTGGGCGTTTTGAAAGCCACGATGGCAAAGGCCGTGAGGATCAGCCCCAAATTGAGCTCGGCAAAAAAGCGCGGAAAGCCTGGCTCCTGGCTGCGCTTGCGGCCGGCGCGCTCGCCACGTTCGATATCCTCGCGACCGACAACGCGCTCCATCGGCACCACCGGAGGACGATGCACCTCCTCGGCGGCACGCGACGCCGCCTCTGCCGCAGCGGCTTCAATCGCCCATGCCTTGCTTTCGGTCTCGTGTTCGTCGGCCATTACGGCAACCCCTCGTTAACAATTTGGAAACAATGCGCCCATTAGGGTAACGCGGAACGCGAAGATTGCAACCCTTAGTTAGACGAGCGGTATGACTAGATCGAGGCTATATAGAAAACGGTCGACCGCGCTTTTGCTTGCGCGGTCGACCGTTTAGCGTTTTCGCAGGTAAAACCTATCGAAACAAATCTGTCCCTTTTTAGTAGGTTACTCGTGCTGGCTGGTGCGGTGCTCGTACTCCTCGGGGGTGATGACATCCTCGATGCGCAGGTTGACGCCTGCCACCTCAAGGCCGGTCATCGCGGCCAGACGCTCGGTGACGCGCGCCTTAACGTCGTCAAAGATCGCAGGCGCATAGGCGCCATACTCGATGATGACCGAGATGTTGACGACCACGCGGTTGTCGTCGGTGACCTCGACCGTCACGCCCTTGGTCAAGTTCTCGGCACCAAACTGCTCCTGCACAAAATGCATAAGGTTACCCTTCATGCCCAACACGTGCGGCACCTCGCGGGTGGCCATGGCGACGATCTTCTCGATCACGCCGTTGGAATAGGTCAGCGAGTCCTCGGACTCGTCCGCCTCCTCGTCGTCCTCGTCCGCCTCGTCTTCGGACTCGGCCTCGACGAGCGCCTCGTCCTCGAGCGTTACATCCTCCGCCTCGGCGGCGGCCTCGTTCGCCTCGAGCTCGGTATCGGCTACATCGACCTTCGTGTTAAAAGCCATGGTTCCTCCTTATGCCTGCCGCGGATGCGACAGTCGAATACATATTAGCGGCCGCTAAACAGACGGCCGAAGAAGTTGACGATACCGTTCTCGCCGTCGCGAATCTGGCCGATCACGGCACCAATCAGCACAAAGAATGCGATGACGAGCGTGTCCCACAGGCCCAACGTAAGTACCAGCACAGCGAGGATAAAGCCTGCCACGGCGCCGAGCGTAGTGTTGGGGTGGCGCACGGCATAGCTCCAGATAGCAGCGCCCGTACCTTTGATGAGACCCATGGCCTCGTCAAAGTCGTTAGCGGCGACGTCATGCTGCTCGCCGGCCTCGGGCTTGGTGTCGGCGGTCTCGCCTGCCGGCGTAGCGTTCTGGTCGATCGTCAGGCGCGGCGTGCGGGCGGTCTTGTCTTGGTTGGTATCACTCACCGGAAACCTCCACGGTCTGGACGGTAGTCTTGGACGGCAAAAAATGGACGCGCGCGGTCGTGCCCGGCGTGCCGAGCATGGTGTCGCAGGCCTTCTCGATGCGCTGCTGCATCGCGGTGGCAAGAGAGGCAACGTCTTTATCATCGAGCGCGATGGCCTCGACCTTAAAACGAACGCGCGACTCGTCGGAGCCTTGAACGCGCGCCTCGATATGCTCAACCATCACGCGATCATCGCACTCCGCCGCGGCACGGGCGCACGAGGAAAGCGCTGCGAGGGTGACCTCGATATTGCGCTCCCCCGCCGGATGCACACAGGACGGCTCGCGACGCGCGAACATCAGGCGGAAAAACCCGATGAGCACGCCAAGTGCCACGATGGCGGCGCACACCGTAACGACGACGCGAGGCATGGTGTCACGCAACAGCAGCATAAAGCGATACGTATACGGTCCCCAGAACTGGCAGACAAGCGTGCCCAGCGCCACGATGGCGGCGGCAAGATACACGATCGCTAGGGCTCGTTTGAGTACGCGCACGCGCGCTCCCTTCAGGTTTCGGTCCACAGAATGCAAAACGGTTCGCATCATTATAAAAGAGCCGGGTCCGGTGCTGTACGCACGCGGATCCGGCTCATCTATTCCACGAGGCTTGCATGCTCGTTTCATTATGCCCAGATATGCACGGCTTAACCCGTGCAGGCGCTACTCCTCCTCGAGGGCAGCGATGACCTCGTCGGTCATGTCCATGGTGCTGTAGACGTCCTGGACGTCGTCGAGCTCCTCGAGACGGTCGATGAGGCGCTGGACCTTCTTGGCGTCGGTACCGGAGACCTCGGTCGGGGTAGTCGGGACCATGGTGGTCTCGGAGCCCTTGACCTGGATGCCCTGCTCCTCGAGTGCCTTGGAAACAGCCATGACGTCGTTGGCAGCGGTCCAGACGATCCACTCCTCGCCGGCGTCCTCGTAGTCCTCGCCACCGGCCTCGGCGATAGCCATCATGAACTCATCCTCGTCACCGGCAGCACCGTTGGCGATCATGGTCTCCTTCTTGGCGTTCTCGTCCAAGACCTCCTTGGCGACGACGATCTGGCCCTTGCGCTCAAACTGGAAGGCGACGGAGCCAGAGGTGCCCAGGTTGCCGCCAGCGTGGGAGAAGGCGGAACGGACATCGGCGGCGGTACGGTTGCGGTTATCGGTCAGGCAGTCAACGTAAACGGCGACACCGGCGGGACCATAGCCCTCGTACACGATGTTCTCGTAGACGGCGGCGTCGGCACCCGAACCGAAGGCCTTGTCGATAGCGGACTTGATCTTGTCCTTGGGCATGGACTGAGCCTTGGCCTTAGCAACGGCAGCGGCGAGGCTGGCGTTGTTCTCGGGCAGCGGGTCGCCGCCAAGACGGGCAGCAACGGTAATATTGCGGCTCAGCTTGGAGAAGAGGGCGGAACGCTTGGCGTCCTGCGCGCCCTTACGATGCTTGGTTGTGGCCCACTTAGAGTGTCCGGACATACGTGTCTCCTATCGGTTTCGACCTAAAGCCCAGCGCAGATGCTCGGGCAATATAAACAAACGTCGTTATGATATACCTACTGGCCTGCGAGATAAACCCCAAAATGAAGGCGTCGTGATGATACAGCCCCTTGGTGCAAAGTAACCTGTCCCCTTTGCACCAAATTAGGACCAGAGGAGGTCGCTGCGGGTGATGGTGGCGCCGATGGCAAAGGGCATGCAGGCGATGACCGGGTACAGGTAGCGCATGTAGGTCGAGCCGTTGCAGGGACCGATCAGGCACACGGCGAGCACGCCCAGCAGCGGCACCCAAATGGCCAGCCCGCGCCACGAATGACGACGTAGCAGATAGACCACCACGGCGATCATGATCCACACATAGGTGGCCGAGCTCATGGCGAGCGAGATAAACGGGATGCGCTGCACTGCCACGCGGTACAGGTTGATCAGGTGGTCGCACCAGCGCACAACCTTGCTATCGACCGGATGGAAGTCAAAGTACTTGAGGTTATCGGGCTTCGCCATGATCTCGGCACTGCGCGCCGTGCTGTAGACCCACGCATCGCGGGCACTCGGATAAAAGTAGCCGTAGTAGTTATTGATAAGCGCCGAGATATAACACTCGGGATCCTTTTTGAACATCTGGGCCCACACCTCGAAATAGGCCTTGATGTCCTCCTGCGAGGCGTACTCGTTAAAGCAGTTCTTGACGGCGTCGGACTTGTCGGGGTTGTAGCGGCGGCCCAGATTCTCGTACTTGAGCACACGGTCGATCACGGCACGCTCTTCGTCGGTCACCAAGCCGTCGCAAGGAGCCTCCACGATGGTGCCGTCCTCCTTAACCGTGGGGTTGACGCCCGAGTTGAGGCCGTCGTGCTTTTGGACGAAACGAGCCGTCTGCTGGAACGGAATCGAGAGGATTTCGCGCTTGGAACCAGGCGTGATGTCGTGCGCCGGCATAAAGACCTTGGTGAAGTACATATTAGAGGCAAGACAGAGTGCAAGCACCGCAAGAACTCCCACCCAGCGGAAACGCGGGATGGCGACCGAAGGCGCAGCACCAGCCTGCTTGGCTGCACGATGGTCCACATGCGCGTCCCATGCGCAAAACGCCGCCGCGATTACGCATGCCGCCAGGGGAAACACCAGGCCGCCGTTGCGCAGAAACGTGGAACCCATGGCGCCCAGAGCGAGCAGCAACCAGTCATGGCGCGCAAAGAGCACGGGCCTCTGTTCGCCCGCACGCTCGGCATTGGCATCGCGACGGGGCAGGCCGCAGGCCACGAGCTTCACGGTCTGCACCAACAGCACCAAAAACGCGTCAGCAAACAGCACATCTTTGGTAAGCAGGGCCGCGTAGTTGGAGAACATGGGCATAAACACAAAGAACAGCAAGGTCACGCCGCGGACCGGCAGACTCACGCCCAGTTTGCGCAGCGACGAGATGGAATAGGCCATGCAGGCGGCCGTAATGACGAACTGAGCGCAGGTGTAGATGGCAAGACCTGCGTTGGCGCTGTTGAACAGTGAAAGCCCCAGCTGGACGCACGAACCGATGATAGCCGTGTGCACCACGGGGTGATGTCCGTTGAGCAACACATTGGGATTGAGCAGACGCAGGTAGTCACTCGTGCCGTTGGGGTAGTTGAACCACTGGCGAATCTGCGCACCCGTGTCTCCCATAAAAAGGCCGGGCAGCGAAGCGATGAGCGTGGGCGCCCAGGCGATCATAAGCACCAGGAAGGGCCCGGCAAAGGGATGGACCGAGAGCACGGCGTGAGCCACACGCCATACGCGGCCAAAGTGCGCTTCGGAAAACGGAATGCGCCGAGAGCTCAGCCAATCTAGACACTCAAAAGCCAGGTAGAAGGCAACGACCGCCAAGAGCATCCAGCCCGCACCGCCTATCCAGGCGCAAATGATGCGTGCCTTGTCGCCAAGCACGATCCCGGCCGAATCGGTGAGGTCGTAGCTACGGCCAAACACCATGCAGACGGCAAAGAACAGCGACGGAAGAATCACCGAGGGACGCCAAGCGTCGCCGCGGCCAAAGAATACGTAGCGAAACGGCAGCGTGAGCAGGCAGGCAAGCGCAAGCAGCATGACCGCGTCGGTATGGCCGGCAAACGAGAGGAGCACCTCGTAGCACACGTACAGCATGCCCGAGGCTTTGGGGTCAATCGCCAAGACTGCGTTGCTCGACACCGGGGCGGGATCGATGGAAAACGCCGTGGTTGCCAACAGCGCGAGCAAAAATGCGATGAGCGTCTGCTTGGCGGGGTAGCGCTTAAACCAGACGATGCGGGCAGCGTCGCGCGCAGCCGTTGTGGAGAGGTCGGAATCCTTCACAGTCCGAAAGCCTTTCTAGAAACCTATCAAACTCGGCAAGACCACCACAAAGGCGCCTGTCCCCTTTGCGGTGGTCTTAGTGGTTAGGCGTCCAAATAGACGCGCTGGGGGCGATTGCGGTGTCGGGCGAAGATGATGAGCGCCAGGCCGGCGATCACGAGCGGCAAACTCAGCAGCTGGCCCATAGTGATGACGCCGCCCAGCAGATAGCCCAGCTGCGCATCGGGCACGCGCACGAACTCAACGAGAAAGCGGACGATGCCGTACCCCATCACGAACACGCCCATAAACGTGCCCTGGGGCAGCAGCGGCTTTTTGCGGCTGAGCACCTGCAAAATACAGAAGAGCACGACGCCCTCTAGGAATGCCTCATAGAGCTGGGAAGGATGACGCGGCATATCGCCCGCGGTGCCGCCAAAGACAACACCCCAAGGCAGATCGGTCGGCTTACCCCACAGCTCGCCGTTGACGAAATTGGCACAACGGCCCAGGCACAGCGCCAGCGGAGCACCGATGACGGCAAGGTCGGCGATAGTCCAGGCGTCGAGCTTATACATGCGGCACACGATGATGCCGCCCAAGATGCCACCCACCAGGCCGCCGTGGAAGCTCATGCCTCCCTCGTTGGTGGCAAAGATTTCGAGCGGGTGGGCCCAATAGTAGCCATCGCCGTAAAAGACGACGTAGAACAGGCGCGCGCCGATGATAAGGCCAAAGACCGCGCCGACCACGACGCTCGTCAGGTCATCAATCGTAATGTCGAAGCCCCAACGACGCTGCGTGCGGTACATAACGACCGCCGTGAGCAGAGCGCCGACCACGTAGGCCAGGCCGTACCAGTAGATGGTGATGGGGCCCGCCGAGATCGCGACGGGATCAAGCATGTGGTAGAGGTCGTTGAGCATATCGATCCCCTGCTCCCTACATACAAATGCGGCCGCGGGCCTTGCGCTCGCAGCCGCATATCTGGGCGTAACGTCTATGCGGAGCGTACCGTCCGCAGCTTTCGCATCTTAGAACGGCGCGTACTCGTCGTACAGGTCCTCGGCCTCGCCGGAAACATTGACCTGCTCGACGCGGGTAACGCCGGGCACATGCTCCTTCAGGATACGCTCGATGCCCATAGACAGGGTCAGTGAGCTCATGGGGCAGCCGGCGCAGGCGCCCTGCAGCTCCAGCTTGACGACGCCCTCGTCGTCGACGCCCACATACTCCATATCGCCGCCATCGGCCTGCAGGTTGGGGCGAATCTCTTCAAGAACCTTCTTAAGCAGCTCTTCGTTAACAGCCACAGGGGCTCCTTTCTCACAATAACGCGGGCACGCCCGCGGACAGAAGCTATGTTACTACAGCCATGTACCCGCTCACGAGCCGTCCATGCGCGCAGACGCGACTTTCACGAGTAGTCAATTTGGGACGGGGCTCTTTGAGCTGCGTTCGTCGTCAGATAGCGACAACGCATATTACTGCCGAGCCTGTCCCCCGGTACCAATCTGGACATCGACGATGACCTGGCGGTAGCTGATGCCGCAGGAGTCGAGAATGCGGCGGCTGATACGGCCGTCATCGGTGTCGGCATACTTATTGTCCAGGTAGACGACCTCGCCCACGCCCACCTGCGCCAGGATCTTGGCGCAGTCGTGGCACGGGAACAGCGTAACGTAGACCGTGGAACCCTCAAGGTCTTTGAGCGAGCCACGGTAGTTGAGCACGGCGTTTGCCTCGGCATGCACCACGTAGTTGTGCTTGTCCTGCAACGGGTCATCGCTCGTTCCCCACGGGAAAAAGTCATCGTTGAGTGCCGAGGGCGTGCCGTTGTAGCCCACCGAAAGGATGCGGTGGTTGGTGCTGGCGATGCACGCGCCCACCTGCGTGTTGGGGTCCTTACTGCGGCGCTGCGCGGCGATGGCCACGCTCATAAAGAACTCATCCCAGCTAATAACGTCGCGGCGCTTGCCCGACGCGGTTTGATGAAGATCGTCCGACATGGCAGACACCTCCGAAATCGCAATAGTTTGACCCATTGTAGCAGGTGGAAGGTGGAGACGTTTTGTCCCATCGCCCCCATCGCTACGCGCGGCGGGGCTTTTGGTTGATGTGGTAGAGCTCGGCGAGACCCCGCAACGTCAGCGCATCGTCGACCGTCAGGCTATGGCCGACAAGGGCCGCAAGCGCCTCGGCATCGTCGCCGGTAATGACGATGGGCACGCTGCCCTCCCCCGCGGCCTTGGTCGCACGCATCTCGGCAAGCACCATGTCGAGCATGCCGTCGATGCGCGCCACCTCGCCCAAAACCACACCCGAGCGCATGGCCTCGCGCGTGTTGCGGCCGATGACGTGTGTTGGCGCCGAGGGCTCAACCTGGGGCAGGCGCGCTGCTGCCGCCGAAAGCGAGCGGGCGCCGAGGGCCAGGCCCGGCGCGATAACGCCGCCGACAAAGGTACCATGCGCGTCGATGACCTCGATATTGGTCGTGGTGCCCAGGTCAATCACGATGCACGGCGAGCCGTAAACGGCCCGGGCAGCCACGGCGTCGGCGATGCGGTCGGGACCGATCTCGGCCGGATCGTCGTAGTGCACGGACATGCCGGTCTTGAGGCCCGGTCCCACGGTGAGCACGCGCCCCGTGCAGGTGCGGGAAAGCGCCGCCTTCCACGGGCGCTCGAGCGCCGGGACTACACAGCTCAGCACGGCAGCCGCGGGCACAAGTGCACCCGGCATGCCCGCATCGGCCGCCAGTGCGGCCATGACCTGCACGAGACGCATGCGCGCCTCGTCTGCTGTGATGCTCGACGGCGTCGTGATCTCGCACGTCGCAAGCGGACATTCCTGCGCCGCGGCCGAATCCTCGGCAAACAGGCCAAAGCGAATGAACGTGTTGCCCACGTCGACCGTCAATATATATGCGCACCCATTAAGCATCGTCGGCGCTCCTTTCGTCTGCCCAGCAGTATATCGCCTACCTAAACCAGTCATCCCAAAATGACTAACTTGCGGCTATACTGGTGCGCGGTCGTTTGCGAGCTCACGCGGCGGCCCTTGGTAACCCGACTTCCCGCGCCGTATCCGTAGCGGCGCTCCCGGGGGAAGCGGATATACGCAAAGGAGTTCTATATGAGCAATCCCTCGAACCGCACCTCGATGCGCGGTCAGCTCACGCTGCGCGGCGTCGTCATCGGCGTCCTTGGTTGCGTGATCATCACGGCGAGCTCGGCCTACACGGCCCTCAAGATGGGCGCACTCCCCTGGCCGATCATTTTCGCTGCCGTCATTTCGCTGTTCTTCCTGAAGCTCATGGGCAACGCCAGCCTCAACGAGGCCAACGTCACCCACACCATCATGTCCGCGGGCGCCATGGTCGCCGGCGGTCTGGCGTTTACCATCCCGGGCGCCTGGATGCTGGGCTATGCCGATCAGATCAGCTGGCTCGACATGTTTATCGTGGCGCTCGCCGGCACCGTCTTGGGCCTTCTGGCGACAGCGCTCATCCACCGTCACTTTATCGTGGACGCCGCGCTCGAGTTCCCCACCGGCAACGCCGCAGCTCAGACCCTGCGCGCCACCGAGGCCGGCGGCAAGACCGGCAAGCAGCTCTTTGGCTCCATGACCATCGCAGGCATCTACAGCGTGCTTCGCGACGCTCTGGGCGTGGTGCCCAGCATGCTGTGCACGCTCAATATCCCCGGCGTGACCTTTGCCATCTATAACTCGCCCATGTTGCTGTCCATCGGCTTTTTGGTGGGCTTCGCCCCCGTCGCCTTCTGGTTTGCCGGCGCGCTGCTGGGCAACTTTGGCATCATCGTCGGCGGCACCGCTGCCGGTCTGTTCGACGTCGTAACCGCGCAGGGCATCGTCAAGTCCCTGGGCATGGGTCTTATGATGGGCTTTGGCGTCGCCGTCGTCCTGAAGGACATCCTGCCGCAGGTCGCCGGCATCGTCCGTGGCCTCGCCGCCGACAGCTCCACCGACACCGACGAGCAGTCGCTCATCTCGGGCTCCCTTAAGCTCGACGCCGGCATCATCGGCCTGGGCGCCGCCGCCATCGCCGTGATCGTCGCCATCGCGCTCGACCTTGGTCCCGTTCCAGCCGTCATCGTCACGCTGTTCACCTTTGTCACCACCATCATGAGTGCGCAGAGCTGCGGGCAGACGGGTATCGACCCCATGGAGATCTTCGGCCTCATCGTCATGCTCATCGTGGCAGCCTTCGCGCAGCTCGCTCAGGTCAAGCTGTTCTTTATCGCCGGCATCGTGGCCGTAGCGTGCGGCCTTGCGGGCGACGTCATGAACGACTTTAAGGCCGGCGCCGTGCTGGGCACCAACCCGCGCGCACAGTGGGTCGGCCAGGCCATCGGCGGCATCGTGGGCGCCCTGGTCGCCGCCGCTGTCATGGTCGCGCTCGTCACCGCCTATGGTCCGGACGCCTTTGGCCCCGACAAGAGTTTTGTGGCCGCACAGGCAAGCGTGGTCGCCACCATGGTCTCGGGCATCCCGAGCGTGCCGTGGTTTGCGGGCGGTTTTATCGCCGGCATCGTCATGTACTGGCTCGGCATTCCGGCCATGATGATCGGCCTGGGCGTGTACCTGCCGTTCTACATGTCGCTCACGGCCTTCCTAGGCTCCTGCGTTAAGCTCGCCTACGACAAGTGGTCCGCCCACCGCGACGCCACCGCTGGTCTTTCTGACAAGGAGAGGGCTGCTAAGGACGCCGCCTTCCAGGAACAGGGTCTGGTCGTTGCCAGCGGCCTGCTCGGCGGCGAGTCCATCGTCGGCGTTATCCTGGCGTTTGTCTCCGTGGGCTTAAGCCTGCTGGGCTAAGCTGAACAGCTGCTCGACAGCAACCATATTGCCTACGATTTGCCCGGTCGGTAGCTTTCGTGAACTGCCTCCCATTTCTTGGACATGAGAAATGGGAGGCTTTCTTTATGCGCGT
>URVZ01000023.1 GCA_900551365.1 uncultured Collinsella sp. | reverse complement strand
AGGCCCTTGCGGCCTAGTCGCTATTTAGGGCGTCCAAGATTTGGGGCGCGGTTCATGTGAACTGCAGGGTCTTTTGTCAAGCGATGCGACAAAAATGATCCGTTTTCCTCCGTCCCCAAGGAGTCAGCGGGTTAGCCTTCCTTGCGGACTTTTTGCAGGTAGCGGTAGACGCTGGGCTCCGAGATGCCCAGCGCGGTGGCGGCGCAGGCTACGGCGCCCTTGAGCATGAACACTCCGTTGCCGTTGAGGTGGCGAATGACGTCCACGCGGTCGCTTTGACCAAGCGACGTCACATCCAGCCCGCGAGCGCTCAGCAGCTCGGAAATACTGCGGTCGATGAGCTCCTGCGTGGACTCCGAAAGGCTTTCGACCTCGATGGGGGAGGGCTCGGTGCGTGCGGGAGCGGCGTCAAAGCAGGCCATAAGCTGCTGGGCCATGGCACTGATGTTGCGCAAGGCCGAAAGATCGGTGTTGACGCAGAGCATGCCGACGATCTCGCCGTCCTCGCGAATGAAGTACGTCGCCGACTCCAGCGTCTTGCCACCGGCACCGCGGCCTTCGTAGCCCGTAATGAACGGCAGATCGCGATATTTACCATCGTGCATGATCTTGAGTGCCAGATCGGTGGCGGGACCGCCGACCTTACGGCCGCTCACGATGCCGTTGCGAATATCGACGATGGCGTGGTCGGGATCCGAGAAATCGTGCAGGACGATTTCGCTGTTCTTACCGAGTACCTGCTCCAGGAAATCGACCATCGGCAAAAAGCGGCGTACGGTCTCGTTCACGGGCAACTCCTTTGGGTGAAATCGGAAATGTTCATAACAATTTTTTCTCATGGTAACACGGTGTCTATTGACTCGTATATCCGCAGGTACATTGCGTAATACAGACGAACGGTAGGAATTTAGCGGTAAACGGTCGACCAAAAGAAAAGTTAGATGTCATTTTGACCAGACACTTTCCTGACCTGCGGAAATGCATTATCTCAGCTGAAGAATAGTCTGATAACAAAAAATTATTATTGAGAATGAGAATCATCTTTAATACGATATGCAACGAAGGCACAACCTCAACCCCGCACTGCGTCACAATAGAGCGTTAGATGCGAAAACAACTATTTCGAGGATTGGTGGTCAAATGACCCAGGAGACGGTTACGAACGGCACTGAAGCCCTGTTCACTCGCGAAGGCATGCCGCCCGTTAAGGAAATGATCCCGTGTGCCCTTCAGCATGTACTGGCATCGTTTGCCGGCATCATTACCCCGGCGGTCATCATGGCCGGCGTCTACGGCTTTAATAGCCAGCAGAGCACCGACATCATTCAGGTTGCACTCATTCTTTCGGCGATCGACACGGCCCTTCAGGCCTTCGCTCCCTTCCGTCGCATTGGCGGCGGCCTGCCCATCGTCATGGGCGTTTCGTTCGCGTTCCTGCCGGCCCTTCAGGCCATGGGCGCCTCGGGCTTTAGTTTTGGCGCGCTGCTGGGCGGCGAGATCGTTGGCGGTGCCGTCGCGGTCCTCTTTGGTCTGGCCTACAGCAAGATTAAGTGGCTGTTCCCGCCCGTCGTGACCGGCACGGTCATCTTCTCCATTGGCGTCTCTCTCTATCCCACGGCCGTCAAATACATGGCCGGTGGCATGGGCACGCCGTTGTGGGGCACCCCGCAGGCATGGTGCGTCGCTCTTATCACCTTCGCCGTCGTCTTCGCGCTCGCCAACTTTGGCAAGGGCACGCTCAAGCTGGGATCCGTGTTCTTTGGTATGATCGTTGGCATGATCGTTTCGATCCCCTTTGGCATGATCGACTTCTCCAGCGTCGCCACCGCTCAGGTCTTCGCTCTTCCCAAGCTCATGCCCTACGCGCTCGAGTTTGATCCCGAGGTCTGCATTACCCTCGCCGTCGTGTTCCCCATGGTTGCCATCCAGGTTATCGGTGACGTCTCCGCCGCCTGCCTGGGCTCCATCGACCGTATGCCCACCGAGCGCGAGCTCTCCGGCGCTATCGTGTCCCAGGGCCTCACTTCTATGGTCGGCGGCCTGCTGGGCGGTCTTCCCACCAGCGCCCTTGGCCAGAACGTGGGCATCATCTGCTCCAACAAGGTCGTCAACAAGTGGGTCTTTGTGATCATCGCGGCCGTCTTTGCCATCGCCGGTCTGTTCCCGCAGCTCTCTGCCGTGCTCTCCGCCATCCCGCAGCCTGTTATCGGCGGCGCGACCGTCGGCGTCTTTGGCACCATCACCATGAACGGTGTGCGCATGTTCACCCGCGAGGGCCTCACGCAGCGCACCACCACCATCGTCGGCACCTCCGTTGTCTTTGGCTTGGGTATCTGGATGGCCAGCGGTTGCCTTGCCGGCGAGGGCATGCCCACCTGGGTGTCCACCGTCATCGGCTCCAACGCCGTAACCCCCACCGCCATCATGGCCATCGTGCTCAACCTGATCCTTCCGCAGACGCCGGTCGTGGCTCAGCACATCGATGCCGCCAAGGATGCCGCTGTGAATCTGGTCCTGCCCGAGAGCAAGAAGTAACCAATTCGGTGCTATTCGCCGGCGGACGCATCGCCTCGTCCGCCGGCGCCATGCGGCGCCAAGCCGCACTTCAAAGGGCTCGTCCCTTTGGTGAAGCGTTGACGGGAGAGGGCCCGTTTCCGGTGTAGGCCGGCGCTTCGCACTTCCGCCATGTCAGAGGTGTCAAACCCCGCCCCTGATGTTGAAGGGAGCATTTATGCTTCTGGTCGCTAACGGTTCCGTCTTTACCCGCAACGCTCAGACTCCGTTCATTCCCAACGGTGCGGTCGCCATTGACGGAGATACGATTGTCGAAGTGGGCCCCGAGCGCGAGCTCAAGGCCAAGTACCCGGATGCCGAGTACGTCGACGCCCAGGGCAACCTCATCATGCCCGGACTTATCAACTGCCACACCCACATCTACTCGGGTCTGGCCCGCGGCCTTGCCATTAAGGGCTGCAACCCCACCAACTTCCTGGAGAATCTTGAGCAGCAGTGGTGGAAGATCGACGACAACCTGACGCTCGACGGCACCAAGGCCAGCGCCTATGCCACGATTCTGGATTCCATCCGCGACGGCGTCACCACGATCTTCGATCACCATGCGAGCTTCTGCGAGATTCCGGGCAGCCTCTTTACCATTAAGGACGCCGCTCAGGAGCTGGGCATGCGTTCGTGCCTGTGCTACGAGGTTTCCGATCGCCGTGGCCAGGAAAAATGCGACCAGGCCATTGCCGAGAACGCCGAATTTGCCCAGTGGGCCGCCAAGGAGCGTCGCGATAACGACAACCACATGATCGCTGCCATGTTTGGCGGGCATGCCACCTTTACGCTGTCGGACGAGACCATGGACAAGATGGCCGAGGCCAACAACGGCCTGACCGGCTTCCACATCCATGTGTGCGAGGGCATGAATGACGTGTGGGACTCCCGCCTCAACCGCGGTGGCATCAGCCCCGTCGAGCGCCTGCTGCAGCACAACCTGCTTGGTCCCGACACCATGCTGGGCCACTGCATCCACGTGACGCCTGCCGAGATGGATATCGTCAAGGAGTCCGGCACCTGGCTGGTCAACAACCCCGAATCCAATATGGGCAACGCCGTGGGCTGCGCCCCCGTGCTCGAGTTCTTCCGCCGCGGCATCCCCGTGTGCATGGGTACCGACGCCTACACCCACGATATGCTCGAGAGCCTTAAGGTCTTCCTGATCATTCAGCGCCACAACGCTGCCATGCCCAACGTGGGCTGGTGCGAGGCCATGACGATGCTGTTTGAGAACAACGCCAAGATGGCGAGCAAGTACTTCGATCGCAAGCTTGGTGTGCTCGAGGCCGGCGCTGCCGCCGACGTTATCGTTATGGACTACAAGCCCTTTACGCCGCTGAGCGAGGAGAACATCGACGGCCACATGCTCTTTGGCATGATGGGCAAAAACTGCCGCACCACCATCATCAACGGCCGCGTCCTGTACAAGGATCGCGAGTTCGTTGGGATTGATGAGGACAAGATCAACGCGTGGACCATGGCTGAGTCCAAGAAGCTCTGGAGCACGCTCAACGATTGCACCTACTAATTCACAAGTAGATTCACGCGCGTCGGGTGTTTCGCCGCATTCGACGCGCGTATAGGCGACCTCCGCGGGGTCGCCGGCGCTGTGCTAGCGCTACACCGTATTTGCGCCCGCCGCGCGGTCTCGCCGGGCGTTACAGAGAGGAGCTCACTATGAGCGACATCATGAGGCCGATCCCGTTTTCGCAGCTGATGAACTGGATCATCGAGGAGCACAAGACTCAGGGCGCCGTCTTTGGCGTGCGCAAGATGGTCACGACCAACCAGGAGGGCGCGCTTCCCATTTTTGACGAGCGCATCGAGACTCCGTTTGGCCCGGCCGCCGGTCCCAACACGCAGCTTGCCCAGAACATTGTGGCCTCTTATGTGGCCGGTTCCCGCTTCTTTGAGCTTAAGACCGTTCAGGTTATGGACGGCGAGGAGCTCTCCAAGTGTGTGAACAAGCCCTGTATCGTGGCGCAGGACGAGTGCTACAACTGCGAATGGTCGACCGAGCTCGAGGTTCCGCAGGCCTTTGCCGAGTACGTGAAGGCATGGTTTGCCTGCCACCTGATCGCTCGCGAGTACGGCCTGGGCAGCCCGGACGGTTTTGTCTTTAACATGTCGGTGGGCTATGACCTCGAGGGTATCAAGAGCCCCAAGGTCGACGCCTACATCGAGGGCATGAAGGACGCCAGCGGCTCCGAGGTTTGGAACGAGTGCCGCACATGGGCGCTCGCTAACCTGGACAAGTTTGAGCATGTCGATGCCGCGTTTGTCGAGTCCATCCCGGCGCGCGTCTCCAACTCCATCACCGAGTCCACGCTGCATGGCTGCCCGCCGGCGGAGATCGAGCGCATCGCGACCTATCTGATCACCGAGAAGGGCCTCAACACCTACATCAAGTGCAACCCCACGCTGCTGGGCTATGAGTTTGCCCGCCAGCGTCTGAACGAGCTGGGCTTTGACTACATCGTCTTCGACGATACGCACTTCCGCGAGGACCTGCAGTGGGCCGACGCCGTGCCCATGTTCGAGCGCCTGATTGCCCTGTGTGCCGAGCGTGGCCTGGAGTTTGGCGTCAAGCTGACCAACACGTTCCCCGTCGACGTGACGAGGAACGAGCTGCCTTCCACCGAGATGTACATGTCGGGCCGTTCGCTGTTCTCGCTGACCATCGAGGCCGCCCGTCGCATTACCGAGCAGTTCGATGGCAAGCTGCGTATCAGCTACTCCGGTGGTGCCACGGTCTACAACATCCGTGCCCTGTACGATGCCGGCATTTGGCCCGTTACCCTGGCGACCGACGTGCTCAAGCCCGGTGGCTACGAGCGCTTTAGCCAGATGGCTGGCGAATTTACCGATCTGGACGGCAAGCCGTTCGCGGGCGTCTCGCTCGAGGCCGTGACTGCGATCCAGACCGACTCGCTCACCAACCCGCTCTACAAGAAGCCGCTGCGCCCGTTGCCCGACCGCAAGGTTGCCGGCAAGAGCCCGCTTTCCGACTGCTTTACCACGCCGTGCCGCACGAGCTGCCCCATCCAGCAGGATATTCCCGCCTATCTGGCGGCTGTTGACGAGGGCCGCTACGAGGACGCACTCAACATCATCATCGAGCGCAACGCCCTGCCGTTCATTACCGGCACCATCTGCCCGCATCCCTGCGGCCGTGCCTGCGAGCGTGCATTCTACGAGCCCGAGGGCGCCCAGATCCGCGCCAGCAAGCTCAAGGCCGCCCGCGAGGCCATGACCGCCGTGCTGCCCAAGCTGCGCGCCCAGACCATCACCAACGACGGCGAGCGCAACGTTGCCGTTATCGGCGGCGGCCCGGCCGGCCTGGCGACGGCGTTCTTCCTGACGCGCGCCGGCGTGCCCGTCACTATCTTTGAGGCCCGCGATTCGCTCGGCGGCGTGGTCCGTCACGTGATCCCCGAGTTCCGTATTGCCAGCGACGATATCTCCCACGACGCCGAGCTTTGCCTGGCCTTTGGTGCCAAGGTTCAGCTCAACGCCCGCGTGGAGTCCATTGACGAGCTCAAGGCCCAGGGCTTTACCGACGTGGTCGTGGCCACCGGCGCCTGGATGCCCGGCTCTGCGGGCTTAGACGAGGGCGCCGAGCTCGACGTGCTGGAGTTCCTCGAGGCCGCCAAGAAGGGCGAGAAGCTCGAGCTGGGCGAGGACGTCGTAGTCATCGGCGCCGGCAACACCGCCATGGATGCGGCCCGCGTGGCCAAGCGCCTGGCTGGCGTGAAGAACGTGCGCCTGGTGTATCGCCGCACCAAGAAGCAGATGCCCGCCGACGAGGAAGAGCTCGATCTTGCTCTTGCCGACGGCGTTGAGTTCTGCGAGCTGCTGGCGCCCAAGGCACTCAACGGCGCCGTGCTGACCTGCGACGTTATGGAGCTTGGCGAGCCGGATGCAAGCGGCCGTCGCAGCCCTGTCGCCACGGGCGAGACCGTCGAGCTGCCTGCCACCACGGTGATCTGCGCCGTGGGCGAGGGCATCGATGCCAGCCTGTACGACGCCGCGGGCGTCGAGCACGACCGTCGCGGCCGTCTTGCCGCCACCTCCACCGGTGTTGAGGGCGTCTGGGCTGCGGGCGACTGCCGTCGCGGTCCTGCCACCGTGGTTGAGGCTATTGCCGACGCCGCCGAGGTCGCTCGCGCCATCGCCGGCGTGGACTTTAACAAGTACGCCGATTGCAACGAGCAGGCTGGCCGCGAGGACACCTGCTACGAGCGCAAGGGGTCGCTGTGCCGCGACAAGCGCAACTGCACCAAGACCCGCTGCCTGGGCTGCGGCTCGGTGTGCGAGGTCTGCTGCGACGTGTGCCCCAACCGCGCCAACGTGGCCATTAAGGTGCCGGGCCTGGCCAAGCATCAGGTCGTTCATGTCGATGGCATGTGCAACGAGTGCGGCAACTGCGCCGTGTTCTGCCCCTACCAGGAGGGTCGTCCCTACAAGGACAAGCTCACCCTGTTCTGGAGCGATCAGGACATGGAGAACTCTGAGAACGAGGGCTTCCTGGCCGTGGACGAGGATCACTTTAAGGTCCGCGTCGCCGGCACGGTCCGCACTGTCTCGGTCGATGCCGTCAACACCGGTCTTCCCGAGGCCGTCCGCCTGACCATCAGGGCTGTGCGCGACAACTATTCGTACCTTCTTAAGAAATAGGCGAGTCTCTTATGGCCAAATCCATTCAACATAACGTGGCCTACGTTGCCTGCGGAAGCGGCTGTGCTTCCGCAGGCGGCGACGCCCGCTGCAGCGAAGGCTGCATTGGCTGTGGTGCCTGTGTCACGGCCTGCCCCCACGGTGCCATCGTACTGGTCGACGGCGTCGCCCGCGTGGACCGCTCCAAGTGCACGGGCTGCGGCCTGTGCGGCATGGCGTGCCCGCAGCGCGTGATTGCCTTCGTTCCCGGCTACCAGAACATCCTGGTGCGCTGCAACAACACGGATAAGGGCGCCATTGCCCGCAAGATCTGCGACACGAGCTGCATCGGTTGCGGAATGTGCGCTAAAAAGTGCCCCGCCGGCGCTATCCGCATCGAGGACAACTGCGCCCATATCGATGGCGCGGATTGCCTGTCGTGCGGCATGTGTGCGGTTGTGTGCCCGCATGGCGCCATCCACGACCGCACCGGCATTGCCGCCGGCGTGTAGAAGGGAATCACCATGGCACAGGAATTCACTTTTACCGTTAACGGCGTCGAGCGCACGACGACCCAAAACAAACCGTTGCTGCGTTATCTGCGCGACGACCTGCACATTCACTCCGCCAAGGACGGCTGCTCCGAGGGCGCGTGCGGTACCTGCACCATCCACGTGGACGGTGCGGCCGTCAAGGCGTGCGTGCTGACCACCGCGCTTGCCGCCGGCCGTAACATCGTAACCGTCGAGGGCCTGCCCGAGGACGTGCGCGAGGCCTTTGTGTACGCCTTTGGCGCCGTGGGCGCCGTGCAGTGCGGCTTTTGCATCCCCGGCATGGTCATGGCGGGTGCGGCACTCATCGCCGAGGACCCCGAGCCCACCGAGGAGCAGATCAAGTACGCCATCCGCGGCAATGTCTGCCGTTGCACCGGCTACAAGAAGATTATCGAGGGCATTTCGCTGGCAGCCGCGGTGCTCCGCGGCGAAAAGCAGATCGACGAGGACCTGGAGCGCGGCGATGACTACGGCGTGGGCAAGCGCGCCTTCCGTATCGACGTGCGCAAGAAGGTGCTCGGCGAGGGCAAGTACCCCGACGACATCGACGAGCTCGACCAGCCGGGCCTGACCTATGCCAGCGCCGTGCGCTCCAAGTATCCGCGCGCCCGTGTGCTCTCCATCGACACCTCCAAGGCCGAGGCCCTGCCCGGTGTGGTGGGCATCCTGCGCGCCGAGGACGTGCCGGTCAACCAGGTCGGCCACCTTATTCAGGACTGGGACGTCATGATCGCCCAGGGCGATATCACCCGCTGCGTGGGTGACGCCATCGTGTTGGTGGTCGCCGAGGACGAGGCGACGCTCGAGAAGGCCAAGAAGCTCGTCAAGATCGATTACGAGCCTCTGGAGCCCGTGCGCAACATTGTCGAGGCTAGGGCCGCCGACGCCCCGCGCCTGCATGACAGCTTCTTTGCCTTCGGCAACACGGTGGAGCTCAAGGACAACGTGTGCCAGAGCCGCCACGTGACGCGCGGCGACGCCGCCAAGGCGCTGGCCGAAAGCGCGTTCACCGTGACGCAGCGCTTTACCACGCCCTTTACCGAGCATGCCTTCTTGGAGCCCGAGTGCGCCGTCGCCTTCCCGTACAAGAACGGCGTCAAGGTGCAGTCGACCGACCAGGGCGCCTACGATACGCGCAAAGAGTGTGCCCACATGTTTGGCTGGGACAACGAGCCCGAGCGCGTGGTCGTCGAGACCATGCTCGTGGGTGGCGGCTTTGGCGGCAAGGAGGACGTGTCCATCCAGCACCTTGCCGCGCTCGCCGCGTATAAGTTCCAACGCCCTGTGAAGTGCAAGCTCACGCGCGCCGAGTCGCTCGCGTTCCATCCCAAGCGCCATGCCATGGACGGTACCTTTACGCTGGGTTGCGACGCCGAGGGCAACTTTACCGGTCTGGACTGCGAGATCAACTTTGATACCGGCGCCTACGCATCGCTGTGCGGTCCGGTGCTCGAGCGCGCCTGTACGCATGCCGTCGGCCCCTACAAGTACCAGAACACCGACATTCGCGGTTTTGGCTACTACACCAACAACCCGCCCGCCGGCGCGTACCGTGGCTTTGGCGTTTGCCAGTCCGAGTTTGCGCTCGAGAGCCTGATCGACCTACTGGCAGAGAAGGTCGGCCTGGATCCGTGGGAGATTCGTTACAGAAACGCCATCGAGCCGGGCGAGGTTTTGCCCAACGGCCAGATTGCCGACTGCTCCACGGCGCTTAAGGAGACACTGCTCGAGGTCAAGGATGCCTACTACGCGCATCCCGGACACGCCGGTATCGCCTGCGCCATGAAGAACGCCGGTGTGGGCGTGGGCCTGCCCGATGCCGGCCGCTGCAAGATTCGCGTCGAGAACGGCGTGGCCGTGGTCTATGCCGCCACGTCCGACATCGGCCAGGGCTGCAACACCGTCTTTTTGCAGGACGTTGCCGAGGCCTGCGGTCTGCCGCTGAGCTGCATTGCCAACGGCGAGTGCTCCACCGAGAACGCTCCCGACTCCGGCACTACGTCTGGCTCGCGTCAGACGGTCGTGACCGGCGAGGCCGTGCGCGGCGCCGCCTTCCTACTGCGCGATGCTATGGTTGGCGTCGAGGCCGGCAAGCCCGCGCCCGATGCTCCCGTGAGCGCACATGGCGACGGCGTCAAGATCGAGTACGACGACGGCCGCGCCTATCAGCTTCGCACGCAGGAGCTCGTCGCCGGCCAGGGTATGCATCCTCAGGATCCTGCGGCAGCTATCAAGGCACTCGAGGGATGCGAGTTTGGCTACGTATATCTGGAGCCGACCGACAAACTGGGTGCCGACGTGCCCAACCCTAAGAGCCACATCTGCTACGGCTTTGCCACGCATGTGGTCATTCTTGATGATGACGGCCGCGTGAGCGAGGTCTATGCCGCGCACGATTCCGGCAAGGTGGTCAATCCCATCTCCATCCAGGGTCAGATCGAAGGCGGCGTGCTCATGGGTATGGGCTATGCGCTTACCGAGGACTGGCCGCTCAAGGACTGCGTGCCCCAGGCAAGGTACGGTACGCTCGGGTTATTCCGTGCGCCCGAGATTCCGGATATCCACGCCATTTACGTGGAGAAGGACGAGCTGCTGCCCGTGGCATACGGCGGCAAGGGCATCGGCGAGATCGCAACGATCCCCACGGCGCCCGCCGTGCAGAACGCCTATCGCGCATTCGACGGCAAGCTGCGTCCGGATCTGCCCATGGTGGATACGCCGTACAGCCGCGCCCGTCACCGCGGGTAGGGTAGGGCGCGGGTGGTCATTGCTGGCTGCCGTCTGCGCTTAGCATCAACTACATACGCTGCGCCTTTGGCCCCAGCTCCATCGCGAGCCGGGGCCTTTTGTTTGGAGCGGAAACTGCATCCCAGAATTGGCGTTCAGAATGGGATGCGCTTTCCGGTAGAGCCTCTGGCGGAAACAGCGTCCCGGAATCATGCCTCAGAGTGGGATGCGCTTTCCGTTAACCGCTCACTTGGAAAGCGCATCCCAGTTTGAGTGTTTATTCCGGGATGCGGTTTCCGTTGAAGGACTCAACCGGAAAGCCTGTCCAGCTCTGAGACGGGATTCCGGGACACGCTTTCCGCCAGGCCCGCCATCCGGAAAGTGCATCCCGTTTTGAGCGTCCAGGCTGGGACGCGCTTTCCGTTGGCGTGGCCGTTGGGAAAACGCGGCCCAGATAGGGGGAATGCGATTCGGCGATGCTTGGCCTAGCAGCTCCTACAGGTCCACCTCGTTGAGCCATGTCGGCAGCGCGGTCTGCCGGATGCCTGCCGTCTGCAGCTTTTTGGCGAGCATTCCTGTCGAGCGGACCTCGTTCATGGTAAAGCGCAGCAGAGGGTGGCCGTAGAGCGATAGGTGCGCCTCGCGCTGTCGTTCGGCAACGAGCGCCTCGGCGGTGGTGCGTCCGGCCAGCATGGTCTGGTCGGTATATTTGATGAGCCCGTCGAGCTCGCCCAGCGTGAGTTCCCGCGCCTGGCGCTCCCAGGCAAAGTCCGTTCGTATGGGCTTGGCCGAATCGAAGGGGTCCGTCAACTCGTATTGAAGCCAGTCGGGCGCAAAGCCCGTCTCGATCATGACGGCTCGGGCGACCGATTCCCCGCCGCTCTCGGCGCGGGCGTCGGCATATCGAAGCGTTGTGAGGGCGGTGCGAATCGCACGACCATTGCGGGCAGTCGCTCGTTGCTCAACGGCCTCCATCAGCTGTTCCCGCGCAAGGCCGAGCTTTGAGATCGCCGAATCGGCAATGGGCATGCCGTCGGCAAAACCAGTTTGCAGCAGGCAATCTGTGGCCGTTTGGATGGGCGGCGTTACCGATATGCCGGCTCTGCGTATTGCTCCGGCCGGCTCAATCTGGTGTCGCTGAATATGTGCGCCCGGACGAGCCGACGGCTTTGTCGAGCTGCAAACATGCACGACGTTCAGGTGTCGCCACGAGACCTCGAGCCCCAGCAGGCAAGCTGCCGAAAACGAGCAGAACGTCCAATCGGGGTGGATGATCGCAAGGGCGCGGAGGATTTCGCAATGGCGTTGCGCTCGGTTGAGTTCATCCCAGCGCGTTTTTCGCGCAAACAACCCCGGCATGGGCGAGACAACCGTGCCGCCGGTGCGCCGAAGGAGCGCTTTTCGGATCGCCGTGCTCGGGGGAATCAGACAGCGCCCCTCTTGTTCGGCTTGAGTGAGCAGTTGGTCGATGAGCTGGTCATTGCAATGGGTCATGAGCTACCGCCTCCTTTTGGGTAGCAAAAACGTATCAGCTGGAACTTGCCGCTCAGCTGACCAAAAGCTGACCAAAATCTAACCATGCAGGTAGATGGCCTGGTTTTGACGCCATTTTTTGAAGCCGAATCGGCGGGCGGTAATCGGCACCCGTGAACGGTAGCTAGATATGAAGCCTTGGTAAGTTTAGGGACGTTTACTTTTCCGAAAAAGAGCAATCTATCTGCTGTTTTGTGTTTCTGGATCGCATATTTGAAGGCATGTGATAAGGGCTGTGGATCGTTGCATTGTATCTGCGGAAGCTGTGTCCCGGAATTGCCACTCGGAATGGGACGCGCTTTCCGGAACAGCCCTCAACCGGAAACTGTGTCCCAGATTTCGGCCCCAGAGTGGGACGCGCTTTCCCGATGGGCCTCAAATGGAAACTGCATCCCAGAATGAGCGCTCAGAGCGGGACGCACTTTCCGGATGACATGCTTGGCGGAAACTACGGCCCAGTTTTTGGCTCCAGAACGGGATACATTTTCCGGAACGGTCCACGTGCGGTGGTATACCGCCCCTTTTGCGTGCGTCGCTTGTCGAATTACGTTATAGCTAGCTATATTATAGGACGGTATAATATAGCTAGCTATAACGTGAAGGAAGGATGGCCCTATGTTTATCGGAAGAACGGCGGAAATGTCCGAGCTCAATCGACTGTATGGCACGGGCTCCTTTGAGATGCCCGTAATCTACGGCCGCCGTCGCGTGGGTAAAACGCGTCTTATCACAGAGTTTATCCAAGGCAAGAAGGCTATTTACTTTCAAGCTCGTCGTACCAATGCAGAGGCAAACCTGCATGGCTTTAGCCAGGCGATACTTGCGGGCTCCGTTGGTGTTGCTGGCGTGTCGTTTCGTAGTTTTGACGAGGCGTTTGATGCATTGGCCACCATGGCTCGCACGGAACGTTTAGTTGTCGTGATTGACGAGTATCCCTATCTCGCCCAATCGAATCCCGAAATCAGCTCGTTGCTGCAAGACAAGATTGATCACCTGTACAAAGAGACCAGGCTCATGCTTATCCTGTGCGGCTCGTCTCTTTCGTTTATGGAGGAACAGGTATTGGGCTACGAGAGCCCACTATACGGTAGGCGTACGGCCCAGTTTAAGATCATGCCGCTCGATTTTACGACGACCCTCGGCCTGTGGCAGAGCATGAGTCGCGAAGACGCTGCAGTTTGCTATGGCATGACAGGCGGCATTCCTGCATATATCGAGAAAGTCGATCCTGCCGTATCGCTCAAGGACAACATCAAACGTCTTTTTCTTACTCCTACGGGCTATCTCTTTGAGGAGCCGAGTAACCTGCTGTTGCAAGAGTGCCGCAATCCCGAGCAATATGATGCGATCGTGCAAGCAATTGCTCAGGGGCGCTCGAGAATCTCGGAGATCGCGAGCTCTACGGGAATCCCTGCGAGCAACGTTAAGAGCTATGTGGATAAGCTGGCGTCGCTTGGGATTGTCGAGCGCGAGCTGCCCCTAAACGAGACGAGCAATAAGCGAGCCGTGTATCTGCTGAGCGACCAGATGTTTAGGTTCTGGTACAAGTTTGTGCCGCAGAACATTGGGCTGATTCAAAACGATATGGCCGAGATGGCGTATAAGCGCATTGAGCCGCACGTATCGGATTACATGGGTACGGTCTTTGAGCTTATATGCAGACAATACGCGTACGAACTCGCGCGCGCGGGCCAGCTCGATGTGGCTCCGGCGAGCGTCGGGCGCTGGTGGGGGACGGACAATCGCACGCATACGCAGGAAGAAATCGACTTGATTGTTGACGATGGCGAGGGCGCTGCGCTGTTTGCGGAGTGCAAATGGCGCAATGAGCCGGCGGGCGAGGATGTTCTGGAAAAGCTCGTGTACCGAAGCGAGCTCTTTAGGCGGCAGCATAAAAGCTATGCGCTTTTCTCAAAAAGCGGCTTTACGCAGGGATGTCGGGATGCCGCGGAGAGTAGGGGAGACGTCAAGCTGATCTCGTTTGCCGAGATGTGAGGGCGGGATAACGCTACTCGGGGGTAAAGCCTGTCCTCGAATGGCTGGAACGGGGCCCCTTCTTTTGTCGTGTTGGCTGTCGGTGGAATGCCAGCGGAAAGCGCGTCCCAGATTTTGGCTCCAGAGTGGGATGCCGTTTCCGGATCGGGCCTCAAGCGGAAACTGCGTCCCGGAATTCGGCTCCAAAACGGGATACGCTTTCCCGGTGGCATCTCTAGCGGAAACTGCATCCCGGAATGAGCTCTCGGAACGGGGCACGCTTTCCCATCGGGGCTTCAAACGGAAACCGTGTCCCGGAATCGAGCCTCAGGGTGGGACGCATTTTCCGATAGAGGCCTGGGACGGAAGGCGTGTCCCAGAATCCGGCTAATCCGATGACCAGGTGGTTGAGCGAGCGGGCTCCGAGGCTCCATTACTGAAAATTCATTTGTTAAACCTGGCAACCGTAGGTAGAATAAAGTCGATGGCAGCCCAAGGGTGATAGCTGGGCAGCGCCGTTACTTAGTTCAAGGGGTCAATGCCTTAACGGCGTCGACCCCTCTTCTTTTGCTTCGTACGCTGCTTAAGTGCCTCGGAAAGTCCGATAAGCGCCGTGAGGAGCGAGACCAAAGCGGTCAGGAGCTTCACGAAATCAATCAGATCGGTCATGGGCATCACCTCCCGTCGCATGGAGGGCGCTGCCCGGCACATGGAACTGCCGTCAACAACTGCCATTCTATCAAAGCGCGGTCATAAATACGAATATATGTTCGATAATAACAGCAACGTGATTCCCTCGAATAGCAGCCTTTCGTAAGGGCGGCAGAAGACGGCGCTGGGCGATTGGGGCTAGACGCGCAGGTCTTCGTCACCGAAAGCCCGTTTGATTAACCAGCCCTCTGTAGGTACACTGCATATTGATGGGCCCGGGATGACCGCTGATTCAAGTCACCGGGCCTAAATCTTTTTCATGCATTTGAATAGAGCGGGCAACTCTCTTGGGGCCGTCTGCATGGCGTGTGCCTGGCGCATGGTATTGCGCCCCACTTTCATGTCCGCACGGGCGCTTATCCTTACGGCAATGTAGCCGCTTATGTAACAAGCGGCAAGCAACGGAGAAAGGCCCTAACCGTGTCAGCTGAAAAGACGCCGTGTATCTCGGCTATCGATACGACGAACTTTGCGCGCCAGATCGTGCTGGACTTTGAGTTTGCGCCGGTGCCAAAGCAGCGCCAGCGCCGTGGGCTGCACAATGAGATTATCGAGGTCGGTGCCGTCAAGCTCGATTACCACGGCAACGTTATGGGCGAGTTCTCGCAGTTTGTGCAGACGGAATTTACCGAAGGCGTTGCGTTTCCCGTCCGCGAGCTTACGGGGATATCAGCCGTGGATACCGCGATGGCCGATCCGCTCTACATGGTGATTAAAAGGCTAAGCGATTGGATCGGTCGCTACTCCGCCCAGGTGGTTTGCTGGAGCGGGGCGGACCGGCGACAGCTTTTGACCGAGTGCCAGGCAAAACATATCGACCTTTCCGCATTTCCTACGGACTGGGCTGACCTGCAGGCGTTTTACACCTCGATTATGGACGTGGGAAGCCACGGGTGCGTCTCGTTGGGCGACGCGGCAACGTGTTTTGGTTTTAACGCAAGCTTTATGCCGGTGAGCTTGTGTTCGATGCCACTTGTCGAGGCTGAGTGCAGGTCGGCGACTTGCTCGATGTCTGATTTGCCCTTCGATCAGTTCTTGTCGAGCTCCTTTGGGCGGGAGGGGCAGCGATCTAGATATCCGCTCTTGGCATATGAGACAAGAAGCCCGTAAGACTGTGGCAATGTCAAAAGGCATACACAAGTGTCAGTCTTTTGACATCGTATGATTTTGGGGAGTGGCGTGCAGCGATCGCGCGCCACCATGACGGCGTAAGTGTTTGCTTTCGTTGTAGAATCTAACGATATGAGCATCCCGGTTGCTCCAGTGCTTCGATGCTCTGGTCTTTAGCGCCTTTCGTTCAGTGGAGGACTGACCGCAAGCGGCGTAAACAAGAAAGGGGACAATCGCAAATGAAAGCAACCGAGGCAAATCTACTCGACCTTATGGGCGTGGCGAAGATGCAGTTCGTCATTCCCGTGTACCAGCGAGTTTACTCGTGGAGTGTAAAAGAGTGCGAGGTGCTTTGGGATGACGTCATGCGAGCGGGTCGTGATGGCGTATCGCACTTCGTGGGGTCAATGCTTTATATCCCCGAGTCCGAGAGCTCTGCCACGAGCATTTCGCGCGTGCCTCTGATTGACGGACAGCAGCGCATGACGACGTTTTCGTTGATGATTGCAGCTTTGGCTGACTATTTGGAGAGCAACCCCGACAAGGCTGGCTTCCTTGGCGACCTCAAAATCTCGGCGCTGAGGAAAAATTACCTCTTTAACGATGACGACTACAACGGTCTGGCACGCTACAAGCTGGTGCTCTCGCAGGACGATAAAGAGACGCTGTTCTCCATCATGTCTGGGGCTCCCGTGCCAGATGAAAAATCGGATCGCATTGTCGAAAACCATGCGTTCTTCCGTGAAAAGATGCACGGGAAATCATTCGACCCTGCAAGGCTTTGGGCGGGGCTAAACCGCGTGCAGGTCATCGACACTAAGCTCACCGCTGGCGTTGATAATGCCCAGCTCATATTTGAGTCCATGAACTCCAAGGGCAAGCCGCTCACGCCCATTGACCTCATCCGTAACTACGTTCTAATGTCGCTTCCCAACGACGAACAGACCAAGCTTTATGAGGGTTATTGGCATCCACTCGAGTGCTTGTTCGGAAAAGGCGGCGAGGACGAGTTCAATGCATTTATCTGGTACTGGCTGTGGCTTAAAGTTCCCAATAGGATGCCGAAGGAGAACGAGGCCTACTACGAGTTTAAGCGCTATTTCGCCGACGACTACGATGGTGACACCGAGGGCCTGCTTAAGGAGCTGCGCGGGTATGCACATAGATACGCCAGTCTGTTCCTTGGTAAGGAGAAGGACGACGGACTGCGCCGAGTGTTCGGCAGAATCGTAAGCCTCGACGTGAAGCAGATAAGGCCCCTCTTAATGTTGCTTTATTCGGTTTACGAGGGGAATGGACTAGACCGCAATGCGTTTTTACGTATCTGCGAGACTATCGAGTCGTTTCTGTTCAGGCGAGCGGTTTGCGGCAGACTTACCACGGGCCTAAATAATTTCTTTGCCGGCATGTATCGCAATCTCGAGCAGCAGGACGATATCGAGGAGTACGTTACGGCGATGCTCCTTATCCACAGCAGCGGTATGACCGCATACTTTCCGACAGACGAGCATTTTGTCGAGGAGTTTAAGACGCGTGACTGCTACAACCGCTTCTCTAAAAAGCGCTATTACCTGGAACGCATGGAGAACTGGCACCACCCGAAGGAGTCCATCTCAGCCGACGATTACCAGATCGAGCACATCATGCCCCAGACGATCGATGATGAGCACGGCTGGAAGGAATCGCTTGGTGAGAACTGGGAAGACGTCCACGACAGGCTGTGCAACAACTTGGGAAATCTTACGCTGACGGGATACAACCAGGAGTACTCAAACCGGTCGTTCTCGGACAAGCTCAATCTGCCTGACGTCGGATTTAAGTGCAGCCCGCTCTACCTAAACAAATCGATTGTCTCGCATGAAAAATGGGGTGAGGAAGAGATTGGGCAGCGCGCGGACGAGCTGGCGAAAGAAGCGTGCGAGATATGGAAGTATCCCGACCTCCCGGCAGACGTCGTCGACAAGTACCGTCCTTCTCGCGGGGAGTCTGACGAGGCGCCTATTTGGACTCTGCAGGAGAATCACCCCACTTTTGCCGAAGGCGGACTCAACCAGAAGCTTTTCGATGAGGTGCGCGAGTCTGTTCTGAGTGGTAATCCTTCGTGGGAGTCCTATATAGCCAAGTACTATGTAGGACTCAGGTCGGGCAAGCGAAAACTGCATGCCGTGCTAGAAGGCAGGACCAGCAACGGTGGTTGGATCGCCGTTGGCCTGGCAAAGAGCGTGGACGACCTAATTGATCCAGAGGACATGTGTCAGGACAAACGCGCACAGGGCGGATTTGGCCCGGGCTTACCCACTTACGTTGCGCTTCGGAACGCCGATGACATTCCTGCGGTGCTCGATCTCATAAAGCAGTGCTAGGTTGAAGGCCGGGAATCTAATTCCCGGCCCTTGCCAGCTCAAAATCGTCGATGGCCCATTCGCCCGTCTACGCCCCCACAATCCCGCGAGTCGCTTGATTTGGTTTACGGCCCTCAGTTTTCGGCATCTGTTACTCGTCGTCCTCGTCGTTGGGGTCGCCCTTGAGGGTGTTGATGTCCAGATACTCGTTATCGTCCTCTTTTTGCTGGGTTTCCGACTCCGCTTGGGTGGGGCCGCGGAACAGCTGGAATCCCTCAAACGCAATGACGCCGAGCAGGGCAATGATAATGGCGATAAAGGCAACCTTGACTGCCTGCGGAAATTCCGAGAAACGCAGCGCCTTTTCCTCGGCGTAATAATCGGCGAAGCGCTCTTCGCCCGTGCTTTTGGTATACGCCGGCGCAGACGCGGCCTCCGGGTCATATTCCGGTGCAGGCGTGGCAGCGTACGGATCGTTGAGATAATCGCTCGATGCGGTGCCATAATCCTCGGTCTCGATGCGACCGGTGCCAGCATAGCCATCGGAATAATCGGAATATGCTGCACCGCCCTCATAGTCCGCGGCGCTCGTGTTGGCGGCAAAAAGCGGATTAACTGGAACGTCGAGCGCCGGCATGCCGGTAGAGGTCTCATCCAGATCGGCTGCAGCCCAGGAATCGTAGGCGACCTGATGGGCAACGGGCTCATCGAGCCTTGTGACCGGAGGCTTGCGTGCCGCAGGAACGGGCAACTGCTGGGCGTTGTACATAACAGTGCTGTCGGCCGATTTGCCCTGCGCCGCTGCAGCGAGAAATGCTGCCGTCTCGGACGGGTCGCTTGCGGGGCGGGGAGCGGGCGTGGACGCCGAAGTGGGTGCGGGCGTAGGCGCGGGCGTCGAAACAGGCGACTGCGCAGGAGTCGGCGCAGATGCGGGCTTAGGCGCAAGTGTGGGATCGGGGCTTGACGGGCGATCCCCGCCGCCCATGAGTTCGTCGGCGGTCCACGGGCGATCATCCATCACGTCGTCAAGGCTTAGCGAAAACAGGTCGTCTTCACCCTCATCGAACATGCGGTGCACATGTCCACCAATTGCCGGAATCAATCCGCGACCGGTGCATGATGCCTTGCTCAACGCCATTCTGTTCCATCCTTTCGAAATACTAATGACATCGATTATATGGAACTTCCCAAGCGGCCCGGTCTTGGATTCGTGCTTTCCAGAACTCGCACCCAAAAGGGGAGGGGCAATCCAGGCGAGTGCCTACTTGTCGCCGGCCGCCGCCTTGGCCTCATTGAGGTAGCTATAGAAGCTGTACTTGGAGATGCCAAAGAACTCGCAGGCGCGCTCGCTCGACTTGGAAATGAGGAAGGCGCCGCGACGGTCGAGGTAGCCAATGGCACGAATGCGCTCGTCTTTGGTCATGAGTGCCGCGGGCTTGCCCACAAACTGCTCGCACTCGTGCAGCAGGTCCTCGAGCAGGTCGCCGATGTTCTTGGTAATGGGCTCGGGCTCGGTATAGCCCGTGCCGCCGGTGCCGGTAAAGGCGTCGAGCGAACGCTCAAAAGCCTTCATAAGCGTAATGTCAAAGTTGATGCCCAAAATGCCGACGGGCTTGCCTTCGTCGTTGCGGATAAAGATGGTCGAGGACTTGAGCAGCTTGCCATCGGTGGTTTTAGTGAGGTACGGCTCGCGGTCGTGTACGTCGGTGCTGCCCTCGTGCATGGACTCAAACACAATATGGCTGGGGCCGTCACCCAGTTTGCGCCCGCTGACGTGGCCGTTTTCGATCACTACGATGGAGTGGTCCACGTCCTCGGTCTCCAGATCGTGGACGACGACTTCGCAGTTGGGGCCAAATTGGAGCGCCAGGCCGTGTGCGAGGCGCTTGTAAAACTCAATCTGTGCGGGGGTCATGGGTGCCTTCCTAAAAATTAGTTTGGGCACACTTTGCCATAAACCACATCTGTTCGCAAACAAATCCATCAACAAGGCAATTCATGACCGTTCGGCGGCGAAAAGGTACCGATTACGGCAACAAACAATTTGTTAGGTTTGCCAAGCAAAAAGTGTGATAGAACAGTGCTAACAAACTTTTTGTTTGGCATCCACATAAAAGTTCAGTCGCATGAATGGGAATGGGCTGAAACGCGTATGCGGGGGCCGGCAAGAGAGGACTTAAGGAGTTCACCGTATGGCCGATAAGATCCAGTGGGCGGGCAACACGATGCCCAAGAGCGATGACAAGCACTTGGGAATCATGAGCCTCGACCACGTGAAGAAGGCCCGCGCCTTCCACCAGTCGTTCCCTCAATATACCGTCACCCCGCTTGCCCGCCTGGACGGTCAGGCTGCGCGCTTGGGTCTGTCCAACCTGTGCGTTAAGGACGAGAGCTATCGCTTTGGCCTCAACGCCTTTAAGGTTCTGGGCGGATCGTTTGCCATGGCCAACTACATTGCCGACGAGACCGGCAAGGACGTTGCCGAGTGCACCTTCGATTACCTGACCTCCGATCAGCTTGCCAAGGACTTTGGCCAGGCCACCTTCTTTACCGCTACCGACGGCAATCATGGCCGCGGCGTGGCATGGGCTGCCAACAAGCTGGGCCAGAAGGCCGTCGTTCACATGCCCAAGGGTTCCACCAAGCCCCGCTTCGATAACATCGCCGCCGAGGGCGCAACGGTGACCATCGAAGAGGTCAACTACGACGAGTGCGTGCGCATGGCCGCCGCCGAGGCCGACGCCTGCGAGCGCGGCGTCATCGTTCAGGACACCGCCTGGGAGGGCTACGAGAAGATCCCGTCTTGGATCATGGAGGGCTACGGCACCATGGCTTCCGAGGCTGCCGAGCAGCTGCGCGAGATGGCCATCAACCGCCCGACGCACGTGTTTGTCCAGGCTGGCGTGGGTTCGCTCGCCGGCGCCGTGGTGGGCTACTTCACCAACCTGTATCCCGATAACCCGCCCACCTTCGTCGTGGTCGAGTGCGCTCCGGCCGCCTGCCTGTACAAGGGCGCTGCCGCCGGCGACGGCGATCCGCGTATCGTGGACGGTGACATGCCCTCCATCATGGCCGGTCTGTGCTGCGGCGAGCCCAACATCCTGGGCTGGGATATCCTGCGCAACCATGCCACCGCCTTCGTGTCCTGCCCCGACTGGGTCACCGCTCGCGGCATGCGCACCCTGGGCGCCCCCGAGAAGGGCGACCCGCGCGTCATCTCCGGCGAGTCCGGCGCGGTGACCACTGGCCTGGTCGAGACCCTCATGCTCGATCCTGAGTACGCCGAGCTCAAAGAGCTCATCGGCCTGGATAAGACGAGCTCCGTGCTCTGCTTCTCCACGGAAGGTGACACGGACCCGGATCAGTACCGTCGCATCGTCTGGGAGGGCGAGTATCCGACCTGCTAGCAGACTGACCTGTCCGGAGGCAGCCGGAGGACTTTACTCCCTGCTCGGACAGTCCTGCTCGCACGGAGAGCACATTAAGTGCTCTCCGGCTCGTGCGGAACTCG
>URVZ01000022.1 GCA_900551365.1 uncultured Collinsella sp. | reverse complement strand
GCGATGAAGCTATCGGCCTGGGCGACGCGCTCGGCAGAGGAGTGCGAAATGTCACGCTCGTGCCACAGGGCGACGTTGTCGAAGGCAACCTGCGCGTTGGCCTTCACGACGCGCGACAGGCCGCAGACCTTCTCCATGGTGATGGGGTTGCGCTTGTGTGGCATGGCTGAGCTGCCCTTTTGGCCCTTACGGAACGGCTCCTCGGCCTCGAGCGTATCAGTCTTCTGCAGATTGCGAACCTCGGTAGCGATGCGCTCGCAGGTGGCCGCAGTGGTGGCAAGAACGCCGGCGAGATAGGCGTGATGGTCGCGGCTGATAACCTGCGTGGACAGCGGGTCGTGAACCAGGCCCAGGTGCTCGCAGACGTACTCCTCGACGAACGGCTCGATGGAGCTGTACGTGCCGACAGCGCCCGAGATAGCACCGAAGGCAACGTTCTTGCGGGCGTCCTCAAGACGATCCAGATCGCGCTTGAGCTCCCAGGCCCAAGAGCCAAACTTCATGCCAAAGGTCATCGGCTCGGCATGGATGCCATGAGTACGGCCGGCGCAGAGCGTGTTGCGCTCCTCAAAGGCGCGACGCTTGCAAATCTCGCCGAGCTTCTTGACGTCCTCGATGATCAGGTCGCAGGCCTGGGTGAGCTGGTAGCACAGGGCCGTGTCGCCCAGATCCGAGCTGGTCATGCCATAGTGAACCCAGCGGCTGGGCTTGGGGTCGCCCTCGGGAACATCGGCATCGATGTATTCCTTCATGTTGGTCAGGAAGGCAATGACGTCGTGGCGCGTGACTTCCTCGATCTCATCGACCTTCGCCTTCTCAAAGTTGGCATGGTCGCGGATCCACTGGGCCTCGTCTTTGGAAATACCGATCTTGCCGAGCTCCGCCTGGGCCTCGCAGGCCAGAACCTCGATCTCCTGCCAAATGGCGTACTTGTTCTCGAGGGAGAAGATGTGTCCCATCTCCGGGCGGGTATAGCGATCGATCATAGCGGCTCCTTTTTGGTTATTGGCACGTTGGTCGTAACCCAACCATTGTACCGTGCGCAGGTGCGAGTATGGGCAGCAGGCATTAACCTAACATTTTGGAATTGGAGCGAGCATGGGGACGTCCGCGCATTTGCTTCGCAAATACGCACCGGCTGCGGTCGATCTCCTCGGATTCACGGAGACGATGGGGAAGACTTTGTTGAATTGGCCGTCCCGAGGTCTTCTGTGCTCCATGGAGCGGGCAACGGGACGTCCGCGTATTTGCTTCGCAAATCCGCACCGGCTTCAGACGCCTGTCGGCGCCTTCGCCTGCTCGCTACAAACGCTTCGCGTTTGCTTAACGCTCGCACCCTGGCGGGTTCGAGCCCCGGCGCTTGGTAGTAAAAAGCACGGCAACGTAACGCTGCCGTGCTTGTGCTTTTTGCTGGAGCGGGCAACGGGACTCGAACCCGCGAGTGTCAGCTTGGGAAGCTGATGCCTTACCACTTGGCGATGCCCGCATATGTGGGGGATAGTATAACGCCGTTGTCTTGTTCGATACAAGGGTGTCGATGCTTGTTTTAGCTGTGGAGAATCGTTTGAAAACCGCGCCAATTGTGGAGATGAGGACCTTTGTCTTTCTTTTCTTACCATCTTCTACCTGCACTTTTATCTGATTGTTGTATTTGAGCTCGATTTGTCAGAAATCGGGCAAGCTTTTGGTCAGGCTCCGGTACTTACCCGCATGAACCTCGGGGGTAGCCTCATCCTACGCGTCGCAACCTCCCCATGCGGCGCACGAGGGATAAGGAGCAGCCATGTCCAACGCACCCACGCACTCTGTCCACAGCGCAATCGCAACAGGTCCGCTGCTCCTGCTCCTCTTCCTGCTTTTCGGCTGCCTGACACCGGGAGCCGCATTTGCCGTCGATGGCTACGACCAGCTCGGCTTCCGCACTATTAGCGATGATTGTGGGCCCTTCCTCATCGGCAAGTATGAAGCTCAAGACGCCTCGATTGCCTACTGCATGAACCAGGAGCGCCCCGGCCCCACCAAGCCGGGCGGCCCATGGCTCAACTTTGATCAAGGCTGGGTGTGGCTCGACGACGAGTTCGCGGCAATCGTTTGTCACGGATATCCTACCGCCACGTCGTTTGGCGGTTACCATCTTTCACCCGATCGTGCCCGCGCCGCAACCCAGCTTGCCGTATGGATGCTCAACGGCACTACCCATGTCGACGGTACCTACTCTTACACGACCGCTCAGGGCAAAACCAAGAGTGGGCACTTTATCACTGACAATGAAGTCGTGGCGGCGGCGCGGTGGCTCCACGACAGCGCAAAATCAGGAAGCATCAAAGCCGCTCCGCACCGCGCGCGGCGCTATCTAGGAGCCGTATCGGGCGGCAGCAAACGTCAGGACATGCTCTATGTACTGCCGGCGGTCTCTGTTTCCTTCCAAAAGCAGTCTGCAAACGCTGCCATTACCAGCGGAAACAATACTTATCAGTTTGACGGGGCAACATTCGATGTTTTTGAGAGCACCAGCGGCGCGCGTGTCGGCACCGTCCAGATGGACAGCAACGGTCGAGCGCAGGCAACACTTCTGCCCAACACGGCATACTACCTAGTTGAAACGAAGGCGCCGGCCGGCTATGTCCCCCGTCGCGATCGCATCGCCTTTACCACGGGGAATGACGGTGGAAAGGTCGCCATTGATGAACAGCCCGGCACCATCAATCTGTGTATCGTAAAACTCGATGCCGCGACGAATGCCGGCCCCCAGGCGGGATCTTCACTCGCAGGAGCAGAGTTCACGTGTGTGTCGCAATCAACCCCTGGATGGGCGCAAATTCTCACGACTGACGAAAGCGGTCGGGCTACCCTCGTCGATGTCCCCTTAGGAACCTTTACCATCTACGAATCAAAAGCCCCCGAGGGCTACCTGCCATCCAACGACAGCTGGACCTATACCGTTGGAGCCGACCAGCTCGGCGATTCAGGCGTAGTCGAGATCGAATCTCGCATTTCCGATATCCCCATTGCGTTTGACCTTGAGATTTCCAAATTCAAGGATTACGGCAATAGCGACCAATCCGGCCTGGAGCAGCCGGCGGGTGGTGTTGTCTTTGAGGTTGTCAGCAACAGCTCTCAGCAGGTTGTTGGCACACTGATCACAAACATCTATGGCTTTGCCTCCACCAAAGATCAGCCCGAAGCATGGTTCGGCGCAGGCAAGCGACCCGCCGGTGTCCACGGAGCCGTCCCATACGACCGTGCCGGCTACACGGTTCGCGAGGTTCCGGAAACCGTCCCCGAGGGTTTTAAACGTGCAGGGGAATGGACCGTCGGGGCCAATCAGATTTCCGACGGCGCCGAGCTTCAATATATCGTGGACAACCACGCTCTGTCGACGCATCTCCAGATTGTAAAACGCGATGCCCAAACAGGCGCTTCTGTTCCCCTAGCCGGATTCACCTTCCAACTCCTCGACAGCAATCACGAACCTGTCTCACAAACTTGCTGGTATCCAGCACATAACGTAATGGACACCTTTACGACTGACGCGACCGGGACCGTCACACTGCCCGAATCGCTCGTGCCGGGCACCTATTATGTACGCGAAACCTCGGCCAAAGAGCCCTATCTTGTCGGCGAAGAGATCGAGGTAAACATACCCGCCGACATGAACCTAACGCCCGTTGCAATCGCCTCGTATTATGACCACGCCGCGACCGGAAACATCAGGATCGTTAAAACCGATGCCATAGACGGCAGCAGCCTCGCGGGCGCCGTCTTTGAGATCCGTGCCTCGGGTGATATCGTGCGCCCCGACGGTAGCATTGCCGCGCTCGACGGTGAGACTGTCGCGACCGTCACGACGGATGAAACTGGAGAAGCACGCGCGGGCAACCTCCCACTGGGATCTGGCACCGCACGCTACGAGGTTGTCGAGACTCAAGCGCCGGCAGGCTTCTTGCTCGATCAGACAACCCATATTGTCGACCTTACTTATGCCGACCAGAAAACACCCGTTGTAGAAGCACGGCTTAACGTATCCGACGATTACACCAAGGTTGATATCTCCAAGGTCGATGCAAGCGGTGAGCAGGAAGTGGAAGGCGCACAGCTCACCTTATATGGTCCCGATAAAACCGAAATAGACTCCTGGACCTCATCCGACAAGCCACACCGCGTCGAACATCTTGCACCCGGCACCTACTCGTTGCGCGAAATGATGTCTCCGCGGACCTATGACCTTGCCGAGGAGATAACGTTTGAAATAAAGGATACGGGAGAAGTCCAATCCGTCGCGATGAAGGATGCGCCCATCGAGATCAAGGGGCAGGTCGACAAGCGTCAGGAACTTGTCCAACCTATCGAAAAGGGCCTGTTGGCTAACGGCGATGGTAAAAACCGTGCCGCGATGCAAACCAATACGGATGGGCTTTTCTCCTATACCATCGACGCTCGAAACGATTCAACTACCTGGGTTGATGAGTTCACAATTACCGATGATCTTGAGTGTGCCGAGGACGATACGGCGAGATTCGTCTCAATCGAAACCCCCGTCGCCATCGGCGACCTCAACGGTCTGTGCAACGTGTGGTATCGCACGACGCCGTTGGACTCGACAGACGTCGATGAACCGGCGAACGCGACACTTGACGATGGACACGAAAATCCTTGGCTTGAGTCCGACGAAGTAAAAGAGAGCCTTGGTGAGGACTGTCGCCTCGTCGATTACGACGGCTGGCGCCTCTGGAAGGCGAATGTCTCGACCACGGAATCCACCACACTCGAGGCGGAAGAGCTCGACCTTACACCCAATACCGTCGTAACGGGCATTCGAATTGAATACGGTGCGGTAGCCGCCGACTTTACGACTCGAAGCGATGCGGATTCTTGGACCCGCGATGATCTCAAAGATGAGCACGACGACCTTGACGATGCCAAAGCAATCCTTGGCACAGACGCTCGGGGCGCAGTCGTACATATGCAGGCAACGTCGGCTTATACGCCCCAAACCGCACTCACCAACAGCGCGCGCGTCGATCTTTGCCGCAACGGTGGCGGCGATAAACTTGAGTCACATGACGAGGACAGCGTCATTCAACGCTGTACCCTACCGCAGGACCTACCGGCAACAGGATCAGCTCCCATCGCCGCTTGCATCACCGCGCTCCTGACCTCGGGTGCCGCAGCCCTATGGTTCACTCGCCTTAGGTCGATCCCAAAGAAGCGCTAGCGCGATGAAAAAGCGGGCGAGCCGGTCCCCTGGCTCGCCCGCTTTCAATCATGTAAATCGCCGTATCTACTCTGCAGACGAAGATCCACCATCAACGATTGCCTGCTCGGACTCAGGAATCCCATCGGCACCCGTACTCTGTTCTTGCTCCACCTCTTCGCTGATTGCGGAGGCGGGGGTCGAGCCCTTTGCACCCACGATGTAGGCAGCCCCAAATCCTAACGCAATGGCAATCAAGGTCAAAATCACGTAGACAGGCCAATGGCGCTTAATATACGAAAACACGTTGACTCCTTAGAGCTCCGTCTACGAACGGCGGATAACCTCGGTCACGACCTCGGATACCGTGGCAATGTTCGTCGGGTTGACATTGTGGGGCAGGTCGTCCTCGGTACGAGCGCAAGCCAGACGCGTGCCGTCCACGCCGGCGATGGTAAGGGCTCGGCGGCTCGCCTCGAGCGCGGCATAGGCATCGGTCTTGGCATAGGGCATCTCGAGCGCGCCACAATCGACATGGAACGACTTGCACACCTTGCTGACCAGGTTCATGATGCGGCGATCGCCCTTGAGCAGCTGCTGTTCGCCCTCAACCGTCACCACCGAAAGCCTACCGGCGCCAACGGATTCGAGATTGATGAAGAATACGCCGCGGAGCTTATCGCGATGCGAAGCCAAGAAAGCCTTCATACCGGCGCCATCGCAATCCGAGGCGCCCGTTGCCACAAACCAGATATCGTGACCGAGCAGCTCATCATCGCCCATAGAGGCGACAGCCGAGAGCATATCTTCGGAAGAAGCGCCGTCGGAAGACGTAGCGCCGCCCTTCCAGCCGTCATTATCGTCCTCGAAGTTATCCCACGAACCGATACCGCGACCGGACTTCTTGGCATCGTAATCGTCTTCGACGCCCAGCCAGTCACTCATGCTGTCCTGCTCGTTTTTCTTTTTACGACCGAACAGGCCGCCCAGGCCGCGCTTGCGAGACTTGGGTGCCGCCGGGGCGGGAGCCGAAATGGTCTCGATCGGCTGAGCGCCCGACGCAACGGGCATGGGAGGCACAACGGGTGCCGATGTGGGTTCGGGACCCTGGGCGGTAGCAAAGGGGTCGTTGACCTGCGCGGAGGGGTCGGGAAGGTCGAACAGCGACGTGCGAGACGCAACGTTTGCCTGCTTCATCGACGGTAGCGACGGATCGGGAACCGAAGCCAGCGGAGACGAGGAAGGTGCGGGCGACGGAGCCGACGCCGGATCGGGAACATTCATCTGCGGACGCGGTGATGCCTGGGAGGAAATCTGGGCCATAAGGGAATCGACCGTTTCGTCCTGGGTGGGAGCAGTATCGGCAACCGTGGCACCGGAACCACTCGGGGTCGGCATGGTGAAAATCTGCGTGGAGTAAGGCCTCGACTCATCTGTCTCGGGAGTCTCGGAAACCGCAGACACTTCCTCCTGCTCGACCTCGGTCGAATCATCTTGCTCGGCTGCCGCGTACTGCTCTTCGTCAGAGTTGGCCTCGACGGGCTCGTCCTCGGCAGCATCCTGAATTTCGGCAGCATCAATGGTCTCGTCATCGTCTGCCGCGTCGTCCTGCTCATCGGAAGCAGAAAGGGGCTCGGCAATCGCGGTGCCTTGCTTTTCAAACGTTATCGTGGAATCGAACTGTGCGGCATCAAACGACATGGTGCTATCGACGTGCTGCTGGGCCTCGAAAGACGTCGTAGCTTCAGCGGCGTCGACGGGCACGGACTGCACAGCCTCGTTCTGCTCGAACTCTTGCGCCGCGAGCTCACGTGCCGCCTCGGCTGCCTGCTGCTGAGCGATAGCCTCCTGCTCGGCAGCCTCGCGTGCGGCAGCGCGCTTCTCCTCAAAATCGTCGACAAATTTCTTGCCCTTTGCAAGCGCGCCTTTAAAGAAGTTGGAAGCGCTGGCGCCAATCGAAGAGAACGCGGATGCAATATCGGCATGGGGCGTTGCCGCGGGAATCTCGGCCGAGAAATCAGTATCGCTCTCGTAAGACACGCGCCTCGGCTGTTCAACGTAATCGTCGTCAGCCTCGTCCGCAACGTCTTGCGCCGGCGCGGCGGGAGCCAAAATGTCCAGTCCTGCCGCGGAATCGATCGCGGACACCGCCTCGGGCTCGGCAACGGCAGCGGTAACCGCGGCAGACTCATCATCCACGGTGACAACGGGGGCAGGCTCGGGCTCAAACGTCGGCTCCTCGCCCTCCTCGTAATCGAGCGTGCAGGACTCGGGAAGCATTCCGAGCGCACGGATGGCATCCGAACCAAAGCGGATGTTGCCGGCGGCATTGCGATAGAGCTTGGGCTCGGGCTCAGCCGCGGCAGGCTCCTCCGCCGGCTCGGCAGCGGGAACCTCGTCATTGAACTCTTCGGCCTGGACAGCCTGATTCTGATCCTCGGGCACGATGGCGCCAATCAGCGTCTCGTCGGCAGACGCACCCTCAAAGCCCTCGATCTGCTCGTCGAAAGCCTCACCCTGTTCGGGCTCGGTTTGAGCGTCGGGAGCAATCGGCTGACCGAACTCGTCCTCGGCGTAGGTAGGCTCTTCATACTCGATGGTGTTGCCGTAGTCGTTTTGCTGCTGAGCCGCGGCATACTCCGCCGCCGCGCGCGCCATTTCCTCGGCACGACGTTTCTGCTCCCCAAAATAGGTATCGAACGGAACATCGTCGGGAAACTCGTTCTCGCCCTGGAAGGGAGCAACGTTGTCCATAACGCCGAGCATAGCGGCGACAGAAGACTTGTTGCACACCGCGCCGGACGTATAGGGAAGAACGTGGCGGTTAGAGATGATGTTTGCCGCGTTGGCAAGTGCAACGAGGGAAGCGAGGATCGCGACAATCCACAGCAGAACCTTGAGCGCGCCGGGGAGCGGCAGGATACGCAGGATGGCAACGGCAGCAGGGGCAATCGTGGCAACGGGCAACAGCTTGGCGATGAGCGCACGATACGAAGCATAGGGCTCGCGGGCGAGCAGCTCAGCACGGGGAGAGTCGTAGTGTGCGACAACGACCACCGGGCGGTTGCGCGGAGACGCGAGCGGGCCCGAGGCCTTGTGGTAGGCGATGACATTTTGGCTCACGCCCGTCTTGCCCAGGCGCGAAACCACGGGGTGGCCCGTGCGCTCGAGCACGTAAAGAACGGCGCCGACAATGGCCAGCAAGGTGCCGACCAAGCCGATACCGCCGCCGATGCCCATCAGCAGGGCGCCGGCAAACGCAAGAATACCGGTAACGGCAAATGCCAATCTACTGGGCGCCGGGGCATTGAACTCCTGAACCTCGGGGTCAAAGCCGTGGTTGCGGAAGATCTGAGCGATATCCTCGGCAGCCAAGCGCTCTTCTTCGCTGCATGCCGGCGTAATGCCGGTGTTCTGCAGCAGGTGGTTAATATAGTTCTGGGTGTTCGCCATGTGCGCTCCACATCCATAATCCGACAAATAGGCCCAATGCATGCACATTAGAACCGTATATAGTCGAAAGTATACCCCGAGCGAGCGCAAACGACCGAATTCGGGCCATCTTAACGCCTCGAGCGGACAAGGATATAGCCTAATCTCCATATCGGACTAAAATCATGGCAGCAAACCACCTTCTCATGCGAGGACTCTATGACGGCAAGCGACGCGACCGCGACAATTAAAAAGGGGAATTCGGAGCCCGGTTTCGATAAAACGGCTCAGCGCATCCTCAATCTTTTCTTTGTGCTCAACAGCTCCCCCGAACCGCTGACGACCGAGCAGATCGTCTTGGATTCTGACCTGGGATATGGCTCGGGCAATATCGACTCGGATAAGCGCAAGTTTCGGCGCGATCGTGACAAACTGCTCGAGCGTGGCATCTTAATCAAGGAGGTTCGCCCCGCCGGTGCGCAGGAGACCGAGGAAAGCTCGTGGACAATCGACCGCGAGCACACCTTTGCAGCAGGCGGCCTCATCACCGCAGACGACGCCGATATCCTGCTCAACGCCATCGACCAGACACTAGCGGCCGGCTCTTCCACCTTTGCCGCGCCGCTTGCCGATATTCGCTCCAAAATTGCCTACCTCACCGGCATGTCGGCGGTGGACGAAGCACCGATCCGCCGCTCTCCCACCGTCGATGCGGTATGGAGCGCCTTTGCCGAGCGATGCGCGCTGCGATTTTTATATCAGAACGGACGCGGCGAGCAGAAAGAACGTACCGCCTGCGTCTACGGCATGTTCGAGCGCGAGGGCGTGGCGTACTTCTGTGGCCTCGACAATGCCACCGACGACATCAGGACATTCCGCTGCGACCGTATCGTTCGCGCTTGGCGTCCTTCGAAGGCCTACGCCATCCCTGCAGACTTCAATCTCAACGACTATCTGTTCTTTGAATTCGATTTTGCCGACCGACCGCCCGTTGCAGCCACGTTCTCGTTCGGTCCTCAGACGCAGATCGATATGATCAACGGCCTCACGCGCGGGCGAGGTGAGCTCGCACACACCGATGCGGGATGGACCTGGACCGTTGACGTGCGTGACCTTGAAGCCGCCGCCTCATTTTGCATGGCCCACGCCATGGACGGCATGAGGCCCATGGCCCCCAAATCGCTCAAGCAGGCGTGGAACCACCTCATAGAAAGGACGGTGCACGAGCATGCCCGTGCGTAAACTCACCAGCGAGCAGAGACTCTCGCGCGCCATCGACATCATGGAGGCCCTCTACGCCGCCGGCGATGGCGGCATGACACGAACCGAGATTTGCAGCCGCTTTGACATCACGGGGGCGTCGCTCGACGAGATTCTCGAGATCGTCTCGACGCTCGCGGACCGAGAATCGGGCGCGCGCATCATCTGCGAATGCCGCGGCGAGCGCGTGGCCCTCACTGGTGACGCCGGGCGCGTGCTACCGTTGCGCCTGAGTGCCGCCGAGGGCGCCGTGCTCAACCATGAACTTGAATCGTTGGGGATCGAGCCGCAGACGGCAGCTCGGATTCGACATGCCCTTCTGCCCGAAGAGCTCGGCTATAACCAGCGCGTCTTTGACACCGTCAACCACGGGTCGCACTGGCAGCAGCTGAGCTGCGCCATTCAGGACGGTGTTCGTTGCCGCATCTCGTATCGCTCGATGGACGATGCGCGGCCACGCGAGCGTCTGGTCGACCCCTTGCGCATTACGGCAAACGGCGACCAAACATACCTGATTGCCTGGGACATCGCGATCGATGAGCAGCGCACCTATCGCATGGATAAAATCGAGGGACTCACCTTGACGGAAGACTCCGTCGTGCCTCACACACCGGACGTCGCATCCCTCCACGATTCCCTTGCCCGGACGCAGCGTAGCGCAAAGCTCTTGATGCCATTCGATATGGCGGAGCATCTGGACTGGGCCGGCATCACCCTAATCGAGCGCAGCGGGGCAGACATGGCAACGGTAACCGTGCATTACGGCTCCGAGCGTTGGCTACTGAGCCAGGTAATCGCAGCGGGCGGAGCCATCCGCATCTTGGATGACCCCGCCCTGTCAAAGCGTCTGTGCGATATGGCAAAAACCCTCGTCTGTCCGCTTTAGCGCCGCCGCTCGTGACGTGCGCGCCACAGTTGCAGATAGTGACCGATCTGCGCCGATTCGATGCGCTGGTAGGAGCTCGTGGGCAGCGACGTTAAGAACTTCTTTCCGTAGCCCTTCGTCACCAGGCGCGGGTCGGCCAGAATCAGCACGCCGCAATCGGTCGACGAGCGGATAAGGCGGCCGGCCGCCTGCTTAACCTCGAGCACCGCCTCGGGCAGCGAATAGCGCGCCCAAGCGCGGTCTTCGCGCAGGTTGCGCTCGCACGAGAGCGGGTCCGTGGGGCTCGAGAACGGCAGCTTGGGAATGATGACGCAACGCAGCGTCTCGCCGCTGGCGTCAAACCCCTCCCAGAAGGCCTTAAGCGCAAAAAGCGACGAGGTCGGCTCGTTGATAAACCGGTCGCGCAGGCGACGAGGAGATGAGTTGCGCTGCTGGCAGTCGAGCTCCAGACCCGCACGGGCCATCTTGGGCTCAACGCGGGCGTACAGGTCTTCCATGTCGCGCCGATTGGTGAACAGTGTGAGCACCGATCCGCCCATGGCAAGATGGGCGTCGACCAGCACGCGCTCGAGCGCCGTAAGATAGCTCTCGCGATCGCGCGGATCGGGGATATCGCCCGCAACGACTACAGCCATGTTCGAATCGAAGTCGTAGCTCGAGTCCAAGTGCAGCGATGAGGATGTTGAAGCACCGATGCGATCGAGGCCGACCGCATGGTTAAAGTGTTCAAAGCTTTTGGACACCGTCATAGTCGCCGAGGCAAAGATAGCCGTGTGAACCTCGGGCAGCCACTCGGTTGCCAAGGCCTCGCCAATGTCGATGCGCTCTGCGGTCATCGACTCTCCGCCGGCACGCAGCCTGCGATTGACCTGCAGCGAATACACGTAGTGTTCATCGGTGCCATCAATGATGAGTTTGAGGTTCTCGACCAGCTCGTGCAGGCGACGCGAGATATCACCCAGGTCAACAACAACCTCGGGCTTGTCGGCGGCGACGGCTTGCACCAGCGCGTCGACGCTCTTGTCAGCCTGTTCCAATGCGTCGATGCCAGTGTAGGCCGACTGTAAGAAATCATGCCAGTCGTCAGATTCGCGCAGCTCGGGGCCAATCCATAGATTGGCATTGTCATAACCCCCACGCGCACGGCGGCCGAGCTCGCGAACGCCATCGAACACGTCGGCGATTGCCATGCTCGCGCGCGCAACCGTCGACGTCGCCTTGGCAGTAAGGCCCAGATAGAGCGTAGAGCCCTCGGAGGTTGCCAAATCACGGGAAACCTGGCTTAGCGCGCCGGTGCTCGAGCCACCCAGGCGCTCAAACAGAACGTGTGATTCGTCCGCCGACACCACGCGCGCCCACTGGCGGCGCGCCTCGCGCTCGATGGAATGGGCCTCGTCGATTACCCAATGACGAATCGGAGGTAAAATCCTGCCCTCGGCCGCGACATTGCGGAACAGCAGGGAATGGTTGGTGACCACCACATCGGCATGCGCCGCACGACGGCGAGCGCCGTGGACCAAACATTTATCAGGGAAAAACGGGCAGAGGCGACGAGCACACTCGCGCGAGGCCGTCGTAAAGTCGGGACGGTTGACGCTGCGCCACCGAATGCCGAGCGAGTCGAGGTCGCCATCGGCTGATTGGCAGACGTACGCCATAATGACCGCGACCGCCGTGAGCGTGTCCGCCGGATCGCGCTTGGTGGTAATCTCGACCTGGCCGCGGCTCATGCGCTCAAGCTTGCGCAGGCATGGATAGTGGTCATACCCCTTGAGAGCGCAAAATGACAGACCACCGTCCAGTTGCTCGGCAAGTTTTGGCAGCTCATGGTACATGAGCTGGTCGGCAAGATTGTTCGATTTGGTCGCAATACCAACCGTGATGTTGTTACGGCGCGCTGCCTCGGCAAAAGGCACCAGATAGGCCATCGATTTGCCGACGCCCGTGCCCGCCTCAATTACACGATGAGTGCCCGTGACCAGCGCATCGCGGACCTCGAGCGCCATCGCGATCTGCTCATCACGCGGCTCGTAGGTGGGATACATGCGATTGACCAGGCCACCTGGCGCATAGTCTGCCTCAATCTCCTCACGACTCGGCATCTTGAGGACCGGCAGTTCGTCGGCGTCCACCCGATCGTCGGCGCGATCGGCCTTGAGAACGTCAGCACGAGCGGCGCTGAGAGAGAAGATAGAACCAGGGTTCTGCCCTGCCAAGAATGAGAAGATAGGACGATAGGACCAAGGCACATCCGGATGCATGTCGGCTAGGCGCGCCATGAGGCCCTGAGGCAAGTCGGTGAGCGCCACGAGCAACACGCGCCATACGCCACACAGGGCGTCGACGTCGGCATTGGCACGGTGTGATACCGAGTCACAGCCAAACAGATCGGCCATAAAAGACAACTTGTGCGATGCCAGGCGCGGAAGCGCGATGCGCGACAGCGCCAGCGAATCGATCCAGATATCGCTCACGTTGACGCCGCCTTTGACCGACTCGATAAACGAGCGGTCGAACGTGGCGTTATGTGCGATTACCGGGCAACCACCGACAAAATCGGCGAGAGCGGCTACGGCCTCAACGGCCGACGGGGCATCTGCCACATCGGCATTTGTAATGCTCGTGAGCTCGGTGATCTCGGCGGGAATCAGCTGCTTGGGATGCACGAAGGTATCGAAGCGGTCGACGACCTCTCGGCCCGAAAGACGGGCCGCCGAGATCTCGATCAGCTCATTGTCCTGCACCGAAAGACCTGTGGTCTCGGTATCGAGGACAATCACATCTTCCTCGATAAGGCCGAAGGACTGCGTTTTGGCGCGTTCGGCAAGCGTGGCATAGGAGTCGATGACAAACTGCGGCGTTCCTGACGAAACCGCGTCCTCGATTAGCATGCAATGCCCGCTCGACGAAGGCCCATACGAATCAGGCTGTCACAGACCTGCGGGAACGTCATGTCGTCGGTGTGGCGGATCTCGTCCGGATACAGCGACGTATCGGTCATGCCGGGAATGGTATTGGTCTCGAGGATAACGGGGCCGTCCTCACTCACGATAAAGTCGCTGCGCGAGATACCCAGGCAACCGAGGGCCTTGTGAGCAGCACAGGCAAGCTCCTGAGCGCGAGCGTAATTCTCGGGTGAAATCTGCGCCGGAATGCGATGGATGTCCGTAGGGTCGACATATTTCACGTCCAGATCGTAGAACTCGCAGTCCTCGGGTTTGCGAATCTCGACAATCGGCAGAGCGCGCACGTCGTCCTCGCCGTACACACCGACGGTGATCTCGGTACCCTCGATGCACTTCTCGACCAGCACTTTGTCGCCGTACGCAAACGCCTTGGCGATTGCCGCGGGCAGCTCGGAGGGCTCATGGACCAGGGAAATGCCATAGCTGGAACCGTTGACGGCCGGCTTCACAAAGCAGCGCTCGCCACAAACCTCGACGATATGATCGATATCGACTTCATCGCCCACCTCGAGCGCGAGGCCGGGGGCAATGGGAATGCCCGCCTTGGCGTACAGGAGCTTAGAGACCTCCTTGTCGGCACCGCAGGCGCTGGCAAGCACGCCCGAGGCCGTGTAGGGGATACCCAGGGTCTCCATGGCGCCCTGCATGGCGCCATCCTCGCCGCCGGCACCGTGCATGGCGATAAACGCCACGTCAAAGCCGCCGGTCGCCATGGTTACCATAAAATCATCGGCAGCCGTGTCGAGCAGCTCCACCGAAGTGTAGCCGGCCTCCTTCAAGGCAACCACGACGTTCTTTCCCGAATTGAGCGAGATCTCGCGCTCAGCGGAATGACCGCCTGCCAAGACCGCTACGTGCATGTTCTCTAGGCTTTTACCCGGCATGGGCAGACTCCTCCTCTATAATTTCTGCAGCTGATACCATATTGTAGCGATACCCTCTACGTTTCCCCAAAATCGAAAGGCTTCCATGAATCCCAGGACTAAATCTCAGGACATTCGCGACTTGAGCCAAAACGATATTCGCGAGCTCGTGGCCGAGCTTGGCCAGCCCGCCTTCCGCGCGAAGCAGCTCATCGAATGGGTCTTTGAGAAGAACGTTTGTTCGTTTGACGATATGACCAACCTTCCCAAGGCTTTCCGCGAGCAGCTTAAAGAGGCTTTTGCCTTTGACACGCCGACTGAACTCACCAAGCAGGTTTCCAAAGATGGCTCTCGCAAGTATCTGCTCGAGTACCACGACGGCGTTTCCGTCGAGACCGTCGGCATGCCCCGTCGTAACAAGCTTTCCGTCTGCGTTTCCACCCAGGCAGGCTGTGGCATGGGCTGTGCCTTTTGCGCTACCGGTCTCAACGGCCTCAAGCGCTCTCTGACCGCTCAAGAGATCGTCGACCAGGTACTTCATGTATCCAACGACTTTGGCGAGCGCGCCACGAGCGTTGTCTTCATGGGCCAGGGCGAGCCGTTTGCCAACTACGACGAGGTTCTCAAGGCGCTGCGAATCCTCAACGACCCCGATGGCATCGGTATCGGCGCTCGTCACCTCACCGTCTCTACCAGCGGCGTTATTCCCGGTATTCGCAAATTTGCCGACATCCCCGAGCAGTTCACGCTTGCCGTTTCCCTGCATTCCGCCATCCAGTCGACGCGCAATAAGCTCATGCCCGGTGTTAAGAAGTACACGCTGCTTCGCCTTCACGAAGCGCTTCAGCTCTACACCGAGAAGACCGGCCGCCGCCCGACCTATGAGTATGCCATGATCGAAGGCGTCAACGATACGAATCCCGAAATGCAGGCGCTCTGCGACTTCTGCGAGGGAACGCTGTGCCACGTTAACCTCATTCAGCTTAACGACATCGAGGGTAGCCCGCTCAAGCCGTCGCCGATTCATAAGGTTGAGGATCTTCAGCGTCGTCTTGAGTCCCGTGGCATCGAGACCACGATTCGTAACTCCCGTGGTAACGATATTGACGCCGCTTGCGGACAGCTGAAGCAGCGCTTCAAAGTTCAGAAGAACGCATAGGGGAGTCGCATCCCAAAACGTTTCATGTGAAACATCGAACGACCCCGGTTACAGAATATGCAACCGGGGTCGTTTCATTTATTGACCTTAATTTTGATTCAGCTGCTACCTGTCCCATTTTTACGGCCAAAATAAGGGGTCCTTGTCTCATGAATCAGACAAGGACCCCTCAAAATATGCTGAGTAATTGTTAGGTACCTAATAGCCTACATTTTCCCATTGGTTGCTGACCCAACCTTGATTAATCTTGGGATTCTTCGTTACCTGAGCAGTACGCATGGCAACATCTTCTGTCATAACATCCATTTTCTTTTTGGAAGTATCGACGATATCTTGCGCGCTACGAAGCAAACGACCTCGAAGTTCATCGTCTGTCGCGATCCTATAGCCAGCAAAGGCACCAGCCGCGACAGTCGTCACCAATGCAATCGCTGTTAAAATCTTATTCCTCATCTTGGCCTCCTTGATCAAACTGAATCATTTCGCCAAGAATACGAGAGAGCTCTTCCTCGTCTTTAAACTCAATCTCAATCTTATTCTTTCCACGCGAGCTCTTCACACGCACGTTGGTATTAAAAACCTGACGAAGCACGCGGGCAGCCTTTTTAAAAGACTGAGGCGTTGCAGGCCTCGGCGTCTTAGGTGTTTCTCCGGCAGAAAACAACGGAGCAAGATTTTCTGTCGCTCTTACGGAAAGGCCCTCTGTAACAACTTTCTCTGCAAGTCGAATACGCGCATCCTCATAGGGAACTGCAAGAATCGCACGTGCATGACCAGCAGTAAGTTTGCCCTCAAAAATCATCTGCTGAACTACTTCGGGGAGATCGAGAAGACGCAGCGAGTTTGTAATTGCAGAGCGTGACTTGCTTACTGCCTTCGACAATGCCTCCTGGGTCATCCCGCTGGCATCAATGAGTTGGCGATAGCCCTTAGCCTCTTCGACGGGATTCAGATCAGAACGCTGAAGGTTTTCGATAAGAGCTAGAGCCAGCATCTCTTCATCATTTACCTCTTTAATGATGACTGGCAATTCTTCAAGGCCAGCAAGCTTTGACGCCTGGTAACGACGCTCACCAGCGATGATCTCATAGCCGTTTCCATGCTTGCGAACCAAAAGCGGCTGCAAAACGCCATGTTCTTGGATTGACTCGCTCAACTCGCGAAGTTCAGTTTCGTTAAAGTGAATTCGCGGCTGATTAGGGTTGGGAACGATATCCTCAATAGGTAGTTTTGTTTCAGATGCGGCATTTGAAGCCGATGCAGCCGAACCGCCGGTCTCATACTCGGCCTCTGAGACCAAAGCATTGAGTCCACGTCCCAATCCGCCACGTTTCTTTACACTAGGCACGCTTGATCACCTCTTTTGCAAGGTTCATATATGCTTTTGCACCCTTATTTTGAGGTGCATAGGTAATTACCGGTTCTCCAAAAGACGGAGCTTCGGAGATTTTAACCGTACGGGGGATTAGCGTCTTAAACGCCTTATCACCAAAGTACGATTGAACCTCCTCAACAACCTGATTCGATAGTGAAGTACGCGAGTCATACATGGTCATAAGCACTCCATAGGTGTCTAAGCCCTTGTTCAGACGTGATTTGACCATCTTCATTGACTCAAGCAGCTTTGTAACACCCTCGAGTGCATAATATTCGCACTGGATCGGAATCAAAACGCTGTCTGCTGCTGTCAAGGCGTTGATAGTAAGCAGGCCGAGCGAAGGAGGACAGTCAATGAAAATGAAATCGAACTCGTCCTGAATCGGCTCAAGCAAATCTTTGAGGCGGGTTTCACGAGCAATTGCGCTTACGAGCTCAATTTCTGCGCCTGCAAGCTGAATTGTTGCCGGAATTACAAATACCTTTTTGCAATTTGTATCAAGAACAAGCGATTCTGCCGGCACATCATTCAACAATGCATCATAGATGCAGTGATCAAGGTCTTCTTTTTCAATTCCAAATCCACTGGTGCTGTTTCCCTGTGGATCAAAATCGACAATCAGTGTCTTACGACCCTGCTCACCAAGTGCTGCTGCAAGATTTACAGCTGTCGTTGACTTACCGACGCCGCCTTTTTGATTGATGATTGCAATGATACGCGTGTCTTTTGCGCTCTTAGAACGCTTAACGTCGCGAAATCCCACGGTCCCTCCTGGTGTGTATTAAAGCTGTCAAACGGAGGATGTTTCACGTGAAACATTCCGATTCGATATCAACCGCCATGTTTCACGTGAAACACTGCAAGTTGTTAGTATCCATTATGTTTCACGTGAAACATCTAGGCAAGCGGATTCTTCTTTGCCACGCCATTTGCACGAGGCAATGAGACAGATGCTGGATGACTCTTCTTAAGAACAATGAACTCCCTATGACCCAAGCCTTCAGGCAAATCAATTGCGTCATTCAGAAGCAAAGTGAAGCCGCAAATCTTAGCTGCTGACATGCCGGTAGCAAGCTCCTCATCCGAAGGATTGCCCTTGGTTATAACAAATAGCCCTCCATCCTTCAGATACGGAACCGCATACTCAACAAGAATCGGTAGAGGGGCCAGTGCGCGGGCGGTTACAACAGAGAACTGCTTCTTATGGCTTCGAGCATATTCTTCAAGACGATCATGAACCGCATGAGCATGTTTCAATCCAAGAGCATGGACAAAGGAATTAACCGCATCAACCTTCTTGCCAACAGAGTCAATATAAGTAGCTTTACGATGCGTGGTTATAGTTAATGGAATACCAGGGAAGCCCGCACCTGTTCCCATATCGAGCAAAGCTCCCTCAGGAGCCTTGTTGATATAGGGGAGCAAAACAAGTGAGTCGAGGATATGAAGTACTGCAGCATCTTCTACGTTAAGAATACGGGTGAGATTGGTTGTCTTATTTGTTTCTAGAACCAAATCCAAATGCTGAATACATTTCCTCAGCTCAACATCAGTTACGCTCAAGGAATACTCTTTGCAATAGGAAGTTAGACGACTCAACATCTCGTCAGCCTGCTGATCAGTAAGTACTAACAACGAAAGCTCCTTTCTGACAAAAATCAGTGTATCGAGAACTTTTGACAAAAAAAGGGGACGTGGAAACCACGTCCCCTTAGCATAAGCTCGAGTAGATTATCGAGCAACAATCACCACATGGCGATCAGGGTCAGAACCCTCAGAATGAGTATCGACTGCATCGTTGCCACGAAGTGCAATGTGAACCAGTCGGCGCTCGTAGGCATTCATGGGCGGAAGCGAAACACTCTTATGAGTGCGGATGGCACGCTCGGCAGCAGACTGAGCCATGGAGGCGACCTTATCCTGACGGCGACTCTTGTATCCCTCGACGTCCACTACAACCGGATACCTAAAGCCGAGCTTGCGGCTCACCAGCAAAGAGAACATAACCTGAAGAGCATCAAGAGTGCGACCATGACGGCCAATGAGAACAGCAAGGTCGGGAGCCGTTACATCCAAAATCAGCTCACCCTCGTCGCCCTCATACTCATCGATAGGAGAGTTGGCGGCATCGAAGTGCGAAAGGATGGAACGCAGGATGGAAATCGCAACATCGGCAATGGTGTCGAGCTCCTCATCGGTCAGCTCTTCACCAGCCTTGTAGCGCTGTGCAATCTCGGGATAATCGCCCGCGACCTGCGGGGCAACCTCCTCAAGCATATCCTCGATGATCTCTTCAGACATAACGTACTCCAAAAGTTAGGTACCTAAATAAGATTGATATCCCACTACTTCTTCTTGTGCGGACGCGGCTTCTTCTCTCGACGAGTGACCTCAACCTGCAGCGGAGCGTTCTTAAGACGCTCCTCCTCATCGGCCTTCGCCTTGTCGATGACCTTCTGCGTCACAAAAATCTGCTGGATAACCTGCCAAGCAGACGAGACGTCGTAGTACAGCAGAACACCAACGGGAAGGCTCCAGCCCATCCAAAGCATCATGACCGTCATGACAACGGCCATCATACGCATGCTCTGAGCCTGCTGGCCGGTCTGGTTGCGCGACATATAGAGCTGCGGAATCAGGGTCAGGACGGCGAACAGGATCAGGCAAACCAGCGCAGGCAGTGCAACCATAAAGCCATCGGCAAAGGAAGCACTCGGCGTGGTGGTCAGGTCGGGCAGGATGTTGAAGAACGAGAACGTGCCCTCGTCAAAGTACTGCGGCAGATTGCGCAGCAACGTGAACAGGGCGAACAGGATAGGCATCTGGATCAGCAGCGGCAGACAGCCAGCCATGGGGTTGAACTTGTTCTCGCTGTAGAACTTCTGCATCTCCTCGGCCTGACGCTGGGGATCGTCGGCATAGCGCTCCTGGATCTCGAGCATCTTGGGCTGCAGCACCTGCATGCGAGCCGTCGACTTGGTCGACTTGAGCATGAGCGGCGTCAGCAGCAGACGGATGATGACCACCAGGATGATGATGGACAGGCCCCAGTCGACCGCAAAGGTCTGGATGAGCTTGAGCAGCTCGAAAAGGATGTTAACGATCCAATCCCACATGTAAGTTTTCCTCCGATAGCGAGTGCCCGCTAGGGCACAGGGTCATAACCGCCGACGTGCAGGGGATTGCAACGAGCGATGCGCCTCACGGCAAGCCAGCAGCCTCTCAAAACACCGTGCTTCTCAATCGCCTGGATGGCGTATTGCGAGCACGTTGGGTAATAAATGCAGGCGTCAGGCAATAAGGGCGAAATAACCTGTTGATATATGCGAATAGGAGCGATGGCAACACGTCGCAAAACGTGATTGCTCATCGCTCCTCCCCGGCAACGCCGGCGCGCTTCATAAGCGAACGCAACGCCTTGTCCATCTCCTGCGGCGAGGAAACCCTCGTCTTGGGAGTTGCAAACAAGATGATGTCATAACCCGCAACGGGAAATCCGCAGCTGCGGGCGGCCTCGCGCATCACACGCTTAGATCGGTTGCGCACGACGGCACAACCGAGTCGCTTAGCACCAACGAAGGCGACCCTTCCGGAGTCGCCTTCGCCAACCGATTCACATATGGTCATTCGAATCAGAGGGTGATTGAAACGACGCCCCTGACTGAACACATGCTCGAAATCTTGCCGAGACTTAATAGTCTTCATGCGAGATGTGTGTATCGCTGCTAGACAGTGAGACGCTTGCGGCCCTTGGCGCGACGACGGGCGAGCACGGCACGACCACCCTTAGTAGCCATACGGGCACGGAAGCCATGGGTCTTGGCACGCTTACGCTTATTAGGCTGATACGTACGCTTCATCTTAAGTTCCTCCTGCTGCATTTCGAGTGTCCGCGGGGACGCGGACGCAGATATAGACACGTGAGCTTGAAGATTGTAGGGAAATCAATGTTCAAATGTCAAGAAATCAAAGGTAAAAGGTTGCGCAGTTCACACGGTTCCCCCATAAGCACAACCGAAATTTGCGCCTCATGGCAACCTTTCACGATATTTCATCGAGTTTTCAACAGGTCATGTTGGCAATGTTGAGAACTTTTCGCCCGTTTTCCAAAGTTTTCAACAAGTTTTGAAAAGTTGTCGAAAGATGAGAAACGTTGCACGGTGAGCTACTATTTGTTCGAAACCTTTTGAAAGATTGCGAGCGGCATGTCTGACGACTTTTACACCATGGTCGATTCCGGAGACCCGGCACCCGACAACGAGCACATCACCGGCGTGCGCGAAGAGCGTGAGGAAGGCGAGCAGACGACCACGCAGGCGCCAAAAGCCATGTACGCCGCACGCATCGCCGTCTATGACGACATGCTGTCGACACCGCGTGTGGTCGTCATTGATCCGCAAGATGTCCGCACGTATTTGGAAGAGACGACCAACACCGTCTACCAGTGCATGAAAGAACAAGGCGGCCATATCTCGCTCATGGTCATCCGCGAGATTGTCGAAAACTTTATCCACGCCCACTTTGCAGAGCCCATCATCTCGATCCTGGACGGCGGAGACACGATTCGCTTTGCCGATCAGGGGCCGGGCATCGATGACAAGGAACGCGCCTTCGACTTTGGCGTGACCAGCGCAAACAGCAAGATGAAGCGGTATATCCGCGGAACCGGGGCGGGGTTTCCCATGGTACAGGAGTACCTGGAAAACGCCGGCGGCGCCGTCTCCATCGAAGACAACATGGGCAACGGCACCGTGGT
>URVZ01000021.1 GCA_900551365.1 uncultured Collinsella sp. | reverse complement strand
TGACCTCGTGCACCAACTGAGCGCGTGCCGCCTCGTAGAGCAGCAACTCGCAGGTCTCCCCCATCGCCGTGTTGGCGGGGTCGAGCAGCAAAGCGCGAATCTTTTCGCTGATGGCAGTGCCGCCCGGCTCGCGCAGGCTCACAACCTGGTAGCCAGCGAGTTCAAGCGCGCGGGCAAGCAGGCGCGCCTGCGTGGACTTGCCGGCACCGTCGACGCCCTCGAGCGTGATAAAGCTATGTTGAGCAGGCTCAAAAGCCATGGGCGCAGCCCCTTCCTACAAGGCGCGTAAATGCAAGTTATAGCAACCAAGCCATGATACCCCAGGGGCAGGCGCACCCCAAATCAGACCTAGTCATTGGGGACGTTCTTAAATGACTAGGTGACAGTTAGGGACGTTCCTAAAGTGCCAGCAGAAAAGGAACGTCCCCAACTGCCGGCTTTTTGGGGTGCTGGGTATAATCGTCGTATTGAATTGAAATGTGGCGAAAGGAGTGGCAATATCTCGGTATTGTGCCTCGTGCGGCAAGCTTCTTGCAGATGATGCCAAGTTCTGCACCTCGTGCGGTGCACCCGTTGAGCAAACAACCGCAAGCGATAGCCAGCCCGCTTTTGAGCAGACCGGTTCCCTCGATACGCCGCAAGCCAAGGCGGACGACCCCCTCGCCTATCGCCCCGACCCCGCCGCAGGCCCCGCGGCCGTCGAGACCACGCAGCGCATACCCGTCGCGAGTGGCTCGCCCCAACAGCAGCCGGCTCCCGCATACGCGCCTGCTTCGCCACAGACCCCCGCTCCCAAAAAGAGCGGCACCGGGCCGCTTATCGCCGTTATCGTTGTGCTGGTGGCGATCATCATCGCCCTGGTCGTTTTCTTTGTGATCAAGCCTTTCGACAACGCCGCCACGCAGACGACTGCCGAGGTAGCTAAGCTGCACCATGACGTCGACGACGATGACCTAAAGCCTCTCGGCGATCCCAACAGCCTGTACGACGATGATGACGATGACGACGAGGATGGCGGCGAAGCAACGCTCTCCGAGCAGAACCTCTACCGCCGACTGAGCGAATACTACGACCTGCTCGAAGACCTCGACAACTACGTCCGTGGCTGCGCGCAGAACTTCAACGGCAGCTATCTGGAAGAAGATCGCACCACCCGTCAAAATCTCGCCGACGTCGCCGAGCGCACGGAGGACACCATCGAGCAGTATTACGACATCGTCGAGGACCTGGACGTCCCCACGAGCTCCAAGAACTACAGCTCCTGGAAGGACATCATCGCCCTGTACGACGACCTGGATCACCGCATTGACGCAATCTGTGATGCCTGGGAGATCAGCCTGAAATACGCCAAGCCTGCGGACCACAAGAATGAGATCGTGGCGCCGCTGTCGCGCGACAACGTGGCGGGCACCAATGACAATAAGTACCGCCTAGACTTTGAGGAGCGCTATCCCGGCGCCAAACCCGTCGAAGTGAACTAGTCACATGCGACGGTCTTAAACGACTAGTCATTAAAGAACGTCCCCAATGACTGCCTAAAAAACGAGCGAGGATCGCGGGGTCCTCGCTCGTTTTTGTTTTAGGTGATGTTTCGACCGTGCGGCTACTTGTCGGCAGCGGTCTTTTTGGTAGTCGACTTCTTGGCCGTCGTCTTTTTGGCGGTCGTCTTCTTGGCAGCAGTCTTCTTTGCCGCCGTCGTCTTCTTTGCCGTACTCGCCTTGGTCGCAGTTTTGCGGCCGCGAGCCGGCTTCTTCTCCTTGGTCGGGCAGTCCATGTTGACGCAGATGCGCCACGGACCGCGCGCCGTGTTGACCACCACGATGGGGGCACCGCACTCGGGGCAGGTCTCGCCCGTCGCCTCGAGCTTGCCACGCGCCGGCAGCGGATAGCTCACGCCGCAATCGTCATAGTTGGTGCAGCGGATAAAGCGCTTGCCGCTCTTCTCGCTCTTGTGTGCGATCAGGTCGCCATGGCGTCCGGCCTCGGCACACACCTTGCACTCGCCCACCTTAAGGTCGGGCTCGTAGTTGGTGGGGCACGTCGGGTTCACGCAGATCTCGAAAGCCTTCTGGCGGAACGGCTGACACTTAATGCGCGGCGCGCCGCACTCGGGGCACACGGCTGCCTCGCCCTCGAGCGGGCTTACCTTGACGCCGCTCGGCACCGGATAGGTCACGTCGCAGTCGGGCCAGCCCATGCAGCCAATGAAGCTGCCACGGGTCTTGGCGCTCGTCTTCATAACCAGGTCCTTGCCGCACTTGGGGCAGGCGCCCACGCGCGCATCGGCCGTAACGGCGTCGCTGATGGCGTCGCCCAGCTCCTGCGTGTGCTTGAGCAGCTCGTCGAGCACGCCAGCCAGCAGCGCGCGCGAGTGCGTCACGACATGCTCTTCGGTGTCCTCGCCGCGCTCGACGCGGGTCATATCGCCATCAAGCTCGCTGGTCATATCGGGGCTCGTGATGCGCGGGGCAAATTGCGTCAGCGCGTCGATGATGGCGATGCCCAGCTGGCTCGGCTCAACGGGATCATTTTTGAGATAGCGCACGGCATACAGGCGCTCGATGATGCTCGCACGCGTGGACTTGGTACCCAGGCCGCGCTTTTCCATCTCCTGCACGAGCTTGCCCTGGCTGTAGCGCGCGGGCGGCTCGGTCTGCTTGGCCTCGAGTTTAATGTCGAACACATCGACCGTATCGCCCTGCTCCAGCGGCGGCATCTGCTCATCGCGCTTAAGTCCATACGGATACGCCTCGCGGAAGCCCGGAGTCACGAGCACATCGCCCGAAGCCACGAACGGCTCACCGTTCACGTCGAGCTCGAGCTTGGTGTTCTCGATGGTCGCGGGACCCATAAGCGTCGCCAGGAAGCGACGGGCTATCAGGTCGTAGAGCTTGCGCTGGCCGCCGTCGAGCGTGGACGGATCGCCCTCGCCCGTGGGGTAGATAGGCGGGTGGTCGGTGGTCTCGACTTTACCGCGCGTGGGCTTCATGGGGCCAGCGAGTACCTTTTTGCACACGGGCGCCAGCGCCGGGTTGATCTTTGCCAGGTCACTCACCACGGCGCCCAGATCGAGCGTCGCGGGGTACACGGTGTTGTCGACACGCGGGTAGCTGATGAGGCCCGCCATGTAGAGGGACTCGGCGATGCGCATGGTACGCGCAGGCGAGATGCCCTCGGCCGCGGCGGCGGCCTGTAGCGAGGTCGTCGCAAACGGCGTGGGCGGCTGCTGCTTGCGGGAGCGCTTGGTCACCGCGGCGACGGTTGCCGTCTCGGCGCCGTCGACGTGACTATACGCCGTCTCGGCAGCATCCTTGTCGGTAAAGCGCGCTGTCTTGTGCGCGATCTTAAAGCGATCGTCCTCGGCAGCGCCTTGCGCGGCGCCCATGCCGCGAATCTGCCAATAGTCCTCGGGCACAAACGCCATGCGCTCGCGCTCGCGCTCGACCACCAGGGCAAGCGTCGGCGTCTGCACACGGCCGGCAGAGCGCACGTTACCAAAGCCGCCAAACTTGGCGAGCGTCAGGTAGCGCGTGAGCACCGCACCCCAAATGAGGTCGATGTGCTGGCGGCTCTCGCCGGCGTCGGCCAGATTCTGGTCGAGCGAGACGAGATTATCGAAGGCCTGCGTGATCTCGGCCTTGGTAAACGAAGAATACTGGGCGCGGGCGACCGGCAGGTCGGGCGCAACCTCGCGCACCTTGTTGAGGGCGTCCGAACCGATCAGCTCGCCCTCGCGATCGAAGTCCGTGGCGATGATGACACTGTCGGACTTCTTAGCCAGGTTCTTGAGCGAGCGAATGAGCTCCTTCTCGGCCGGTAGCTTAATGACGGGCGCCCAGGTGAGGTAGGGCAGGCTCTCGAGCTTCCAGCCCTTGATGGAGATACCGTCGGCAAGAAACGGCTTACGCTTGGTGTCGTAGGGCGGACGAGCCAGGCCATCGGGCATGTCGGCCGGCAGCATCTCGCCGTCCTCGGTCACCGAATACCAACCCAGCTTTTTATCGAACAGCACGCTGTCGCAAAAATCGGGCGCAAGGATGTGACCGGCGAGACCGATCGTCACACACTCCTCGCCCTTCCACTCAAAACGGTAGATGGCGGTGTTGTACACCTTGTCCTTTTTGGGTTTGCCCGTGGACAGACGCTCGGCGATCTGACGCGCGGCGTCGTTTTTCTCGGCGATGATGAGCTTCAAAAGAGGCTCCTATCTCGTGTCTCTGCGGCTACGCCCGCCCGTATGGCGGCCGATTTACGCCCTTGCTTGCTCGATCTGCCCGATGAGCCAATCGCACCAGGCATCCATGCCCTCGCCCTTGCGCGCGCTCACGGCAAACCGCGGCGCCTGCGGATTGAGGTCATCGAGTGTCCTAGTATACCTATCCATGTCAAAATCGAAAGCCGGGGCCACGTCGACCTTATTGAGCAGCTGCGCGCCGGCGTGCTGGAAGATGCCCGGGTACTTGATGGGCTTGTCGTCGCCCTCGGGCACCGAGAGAATCATGATGGACAGGTTCTCGCCCAGGTCAAAGTCGACCGGGCAGACCAGGTTGCCCACGTTTTCGATAAAGATGACGTCGATATTTTGAAGACCCACCGCCTGGTCGAACGCGTCAACGGCCTCCATGATCATGTTGCCCTCGAGGTGGCACAGGCCACCCGTGTTGATCTGGATGGCGGGCATGCCGGCTTCCTTCATGGTGATGGCGTCGACATCCGAGGCAATATCGCCCTCGATGACGGCACAGCGCAGGCCAGCCTTGTCGCGCAGGCGCTCGTTGGTGCCCAGGATCGTGGTGGTCTTGCCCGAACCGGGGCTCGACAGCACATTGATCACATAGGTGTTTGTCTCTTTAAATCGCTGTCGCAGCTGATCTGCCAGGCGCTCGTTGCGCGACAGAATCGGCGACGCGATATCAATCGTTTTCTCAGCCATACTCGGCACTCCTTACTTTGGCCCCTTTATACCCCATCACCAGATGGCTAGCGGGCTAATCGTCGGGGGTTTCGATTTCGATACTTGCGATGTCGAGCTCGCGGCCGTGCAGCAGACGCACGTTGGCGCCGCCACATTGGGGACAGCGGCAATGGAAGCGATCGTGCTCAAAGACCTCCCCGCAGTCCAGACACTCGCTTTGTGGATGGACTTCCTCCACGGCAAGCTCGCAGCCTCGCGTGAGCGGGTCCTCATCGCGAAATGTCTCCCACGCAAAGTCGAGCGCCTCGCGCACAACTTCGGTCATATCCCCGATACGCAGCGTTACCAAAACGGCGCGCGAGGCCCCCGCCCCACGCGCCGCGCGAATCACTGTATCGAGTATGCCGTTGACAATGCCAACCTCGTGCATACCGATTTACTCCTCGTCGTCCTCATCGTCCGAGAACAGGTCCAGACGGCTCACAAACAAGCCCTCCTTGCCCTCGCGCGCGGTAATGACCACGCGGGCAATGGCGAGCGAAATCTCGTAGAGCGAGAGCAGGGCACCATACATGAGGCCCAGCGTAACGGGCGAGCCGTCGGGCGTAATCACAGCCGAGCCCACAAGCAGGCCCACGTACACGTAGCGCCAGGCGCCGCGGAAGGCCGCGTAGGACACGATGTGGAAGACGGACAGGTAGAAGATGATGAGCGGCAGCTCAAACGCCACACCAAAGCCGATCATAAAGAGCAGCTCCATGTTGACGTAGTTCTCCAGGTCGGGCAGCGCGGTTGCGACGGCAGAGGTCTCGCCGATGAGCCACTCAAAGCCTGCCGGGATAATGATGAAGTAGCAAAAGATTGCGCCCAGGAAGAACAGCACCGTCGAGGCGAGCACCGTAGGCACAACCCACTTGCGCTCGTTGGGACGCAGTGCCGGCAGGAAAAATGCCAGAATCTGCCAGATGATCATGGGCGTGCACATGACCACGGCCATCTTGATGGCCAGCGAGAAGCGCAGGCCAAAGCCGCCGAGCGTGGTGGTGATGTAGAACTTACCGTCCGGCACAAAGGAGCGGATGGGGTCTTCCAGGATGTCGAGCACCACGGGCGTGGCGAAATACAGCACGATGGCGGCGGCAAACACCGACACGACCACGATAGTCAGGCGGCGACGGAGCTCTCCCAGGTGATCGAAGAGCGGCATGCGCGCAGGTCCGATAGGCATTACTCATCGCCTCCCTTCGAGGCGTCGGCGGTGGCAGCCTCGTCCTCGGCCTCGAGCTCGCGAGCGAGCTGGTCGACGACGGCCTTGCGCTTGCGGGGACGACGGGCGTAGAGGTCAGCCGTCGTGGGCTCTGCCGGCTCGGGCTCGGACTCTGGCTCTGCAGCAAGCTCGGGCTCGACGACAGGCTCGGCGGCAGCGGCAGGCTCGGCGCCCTCGGCCTCGGACTCCTCAGCAGCACCCTCGCCCTCGGCGGCAGCCTCGCTCGCGGCCTTCTCGGCGGCAAGGCGGGCACGGCGCTCGGCAAAGGTCTCCTTCTTTGCGGGCGCAGCCGTCTCGACGGCATCCTCGTCTGCATCGGAATCGTCATCGACGGCAGTCTTCTTGGGCTTGACCGGTGCCGAAGCGGCCTCACTTACCGGATCGATAATCTCGGACTGAACAACGGCCGTCATCTTTTCCTGCGTCTCGCGGAACTGACGAATGGCACGGCCGATCGTGCGGCCCATCTGTGGGAGCTTATCCGGGCCAAACAGCAAAAAGCCGAAGACCACGATGATCGCGAGCTCACCCTCTCCAATACCAAACACACATACCTCCAAGGCTCGATGTGAGTCGAGCCCGCACCGCGCCATTCGGCCGGAACTCGTCTATTCATTCGGTCAAGTATAGCGCCCGGACGCCAAAACGTCCGAGCGCATCACAAACATATGCCAAACGGCACGCCCTTTTTGGGGGCAAAGATTATGCCGCCGTGATCGAAATCTCCTGGTCGACGCCCAGCAGCTGAACCACGCGCATCACCTGGGGCTGCACATTAGTGCAGCTAAAGCGCTTACCGTGGTCGACCGCGTGGTGCGCGGCGCCCACGAGCACGCCAATGCCCGTCGAATCGATGTAGCTCACCTGGGCAAAATCGAGCTCAACGGCCTCAGTGGGCTGCTCGAGCGCCAGGTCAATGGCATTGCGCAGGCTATCGGCGTTAGAGATATCGATCTCGCCGGTCACCTTAATGGTGTAGATCTCCGGTGTGGGGTTGGTGGAAATACCCAAATCCATGTATACGCTCCTTTACGTATCGAAAGTGCGGATAGTACTGGGCGCGGACTTGCGGGGCCCTAGGCGTTAGGCGCGCTCGGCACGAGCAAGCTCGGCAGCGACGAGCTTGACGGCCAGCACCAGTACGTCGAGTGCTGCCTCCAGGTCCTCGACCGTGGGATAGCTCGGCGCGATGCGGATGTTGGTATCGCGCGGATCCTTGCCATAGGGCCAGGTGGCACCGGCCGGCGTGAGCTTGACGCCCAGGTCGGCGCAAAGCGCGGCGACCTTCTGGGCCGAGCCCTCGGGACCATCGAAGCTTACAAAGTAGCCGCCGCGGGGGTGCGTCCAGGTGGCACAGCCCGTATCGCCCAGGCCCTCGGTGAGCTTGCGCTCAACGGCCTCAAAGCGCGGACGCAGGAACTCGGCATGCTTTTTCATGTGCTCCTTGACCGCCTCGATGGTGGGAAGGAAGCGCACGTGGCGCAGCTGGTTGAGCTTGTCGGCGCTGATGAGGCCGGCCTTCAGGCGCTTGGAGAACTCCGCGATAACCGCGGGGCTCGCACCGATAAAGCCGATGCCGGCGCCCGGGAAGGTGATCTTGGACGTCGATGCAAAGGCCACCACGCGGTCCTCGGTGCCCGCCGCGCGAGCGAGGTCAAAGATGTTGGCGAGCTCGTCGGTCTCGTCGTACAGGTCGTGCACGCAGTAGGCGTTGTCCCAGAAGATGCGGAAATCGGGCGCGGCCGTGGGCATCTCGACCAGGCGACGCACGGTGTCCTCGCTAAAGGTGATGCCCGTGGGGTTGGAATACTTGGGCACGCACCAGATGCCCTTGATGGAGTCGTCGGCGGCAACCAAGCGCTCGATCTCGTCCATGTCGGGGCCGTTGTCGGTCATCGCGACGGGGACATTCTCGATACCCAAGTCGGCAGTGATGCCAAAGTGGCGGTCGTAGCCGGGAACAGGGCACAGGAACTTGACCTTCTTGCCGTCATGCGCGGCCTCATAAGCCTCCCAAGGCTCGCTACCGCACGAGCCGCAGCGCCAGAACATGCCGGCGATATCGTGCTCGATCAGCAGGCTCGACGAACCCAGTACGAGCGTCTGCTCGGCGGGGCAACCCAGGAACTCCCCCGCCAGCTTGCGTGCCGAGGGAATGCCCTCAAAGCAACCGTAGTTGGAGCAGTCGACGTTGCCGTCGTGCAGATCGGCATCGGCATTGAGGATATCGAGCATGGGGCGAGAGATGCCCACCTGGGAGGGCGACGGCTTGCCGCGGGCCATGTCGAGCGCCAGGCCCTTGGCCTTGACCTCGGCGACCTCGGCTTTGAGCGCCTCGATGGCGGCATCGAGTTCGGTGGTTTCCATCTTCTGGTAGATCGTCTGCATGGGTGCGACCTTTCGCGAAGCGGGACGTTGCAGTTCGTCTAAGTATAGACCGCCACTGCCGCAACGGTATGAAGCCGTGATAGATTAAGTCCATCGCAATGAATTACGACATCGCCGCGCATGCCGGCGTGGGGCGCCCAAGGAGGCACTATGGAGTACGGATCGTTCCAGGCCGAGGAATTCGGCGACCTGCAGCGCCTGGTCGACGGACTGTTTTATGACCGCCGCGCCATCGACCGCCTGGATCTCATCGTGCAGGCCGAGATCTTGGACCTCGCGCCCGACCTCATGGAAATCGTCAACCTTTTGCCGCCCGGCTACTACGACCGCCAATCGCTTTGCGACCAGCTCAACTCCGCCTTGGCCGCCCACGGCTGGGGCGCCGTCTACGGCACCGTGGAATAAACCTAGTCATTTAAGAACGTCCCCAATGACTAAAACGCCGCTTGTGACGGTGTTCACGGGCGGCGTTTTCAAACTTGTTTGTGCTTTTACTCGTTCTTGGGCGCGGGGTGTTTGCAGACCACACTCATGTAGATCATGCCGAGCACGGCCGCGGTGACCGAACCGGCAAGAATGGCAGCCTTGGCGGCAAGAACCTCAAACTCGGCCGTCGGGAAAGCGAGGCCGCTGATGAGGATCGACATCGTAAAGCCGATGCCGCCCAGAATGCCCACACCGGCAATCATGTGCCAGTTGACGTTGCGCGGCAACTGGCAAGCCTTGAGCTTGACCAGGGTAAATGTCATGCCAAAAATACCAATCGGCTTGCCCAGCAGCATGCCAAAGTACACGCCGAGCGTCACCGGGTCGGTGAGCAGTGTGCTCATGTCCACGCCCACTAGGCGAACCTGTGCGTTCACGAACGCAAAGATCGGCAGAATCACAAAGTTGACCGGCGTGGAGATCAGACGCTCCATGCGGATGAGCGGCGGGGTCACGCGGTGCATGACGCGCTCGACCCTGGTGGTCGAGACGGTAAAGTCATGCTGGCCCAGGATGTGTGCCTCGTCGTCGTAGCGGTCATCAAGCAGCGGCAGGCACTCGCCCAACCAATCGGTGAGGCTATCGAGCTTGACGCCGCACTTGGCCGGGATGGTAAAGGCCAAGATGACGCCGGCGAGCGTGGCATGTACGCCGCTCTTGAACATGCAGAACCACAACAGCAGACCCAGTACCGAATACGGGGCAAGGCGGTAATGCTGCGTCTTGTTGAGCCACACGAGCGCGCAGGTCACAAGCGCAGCGGCGCCCAACCAAAACGGATTGGGGCTCTGACCGTAGAAGATGGCGATGGCGGCGATGGAGATAAGGTCGTCGGCGATGGCGAGCGTCGAGAAGAACACGCGCACGCCGTTGGGCACGCGGTTGCCCAAAAGCGACAGCACGCCCAGCGCAAAGGCAATATCGGTTGCCATGGGAATGGCCCAGCCGTTGTGCGCGCCGGCATGGTTAAAGATCAGGTAGATGCAGGCGGGAACGACAACGCCGCCCACGGCCGCCAGCATGGGAAGCATGGCCTGACGCGGATTCTTGAGCTCGCCGACCGTCATCTCGTACTTAAGCTCAATGCCCACCAACAAAAAGAAAATCGCCATGAGGAAGTCGTTGACGAAAAGTTCAACGGTAAGACCGGCCGTAAGGTTGCCCAGACCCACATACAGCGGGGTCTCCAAAAAGTGATGGATGACCTCGTAGGCATCGGTATTGGCGCAAATGACGGCGGCGATGGCGGCGAAGACCATGACGGCGGCGGAAATCGTGCCGTTCTCGGCGATGCGCTCCCAAATGTCGTGGCGTTCAAAGCGCTTGCGCTCACGGACGTTGAACAGCTGCTCGGTTGCTGCCATGGGCGGCTCCTTTCACGGGAAAGCTCCCGTCTTAAAAAAGCACGGCCCGCCCAAGTGGCGGCGCCGCGCTCTAACGTATTACGCTTGCATCTAGCCTACCCTGCACGACAAGCACGCAGGCGTGGCCGAAAAGCGGAACCACAGGTTGAACATTATTTGCTCAACGGCACGGGCACGCCTGTCCAAGAGACGACGCGGCGCATGCACAAAAAACGACCGGAGCGCGGGGCGTCCGCGATCCGCTCGTGGCGTTCGGTCAACTAAACCTAGCAGGCGGCCATGATGGGGGCAGCGACCTGCTTCTTACGGGAGAGGACGCCCGGCATCCAGACGCCGTCGTGCTCGTCGGCAATGCCCAGGCCCTTCTGAGCAGCCTCGGTCTCGCCCTCGAGCAGGACCTGCGAGCCCTCCTCCATGATGTCGGTGATGCACAGGACAATGCCGTCGGCACCCTTCTCGGCGGCGTAGGCGCGCATGGCCTCACGGATCTCGTCGATCATGCCGAGCGCGCGGCTCTTGTCGACGGTCTCGTACTGGCCGATGAGCAGCTTCTTACCGGCGGGCTCGAACATCTTGATGTCGTTGCCGACCATCTCGGCAGCGGTGAAGGAGCCGGACGGACGGGTGAGGAAGACCTCCATGCCAAACTTGACCGGGTCGACGCCCACCTGCTCGCCGAGCTTGGCGGCGACGACGCGGTCGACAGCGGTGGTGGTGGGGCTCTTGAGCATGAGCGTGTCGGTCATCATGGCCGAGAGCAGCAGCTTGGCCTGGACGTCGGAAAGCTCAACGCCGAGCACGTCGGCGAGCTTGGTGACGATGGTGCAGCTGGAGCCCCAGGGCAGGCAGATGTAGTGCAGCGGGCCGGCGGTCTCGAAGTCGCCGATGCGGTGATGATCGACGACGCCAAAGACCGTGGCGTCCTTAAGGCCGGCGACGGACTGGGCGGACTCGTTGTGGTCGGTGAGGACGACGAGCTGACCGGCCTCGACGGACTCAATCACGCGGGGCTCGGCAATGCCGGCGTCGGCGAGCAGCTTGGCGGACTCCGCCGGAAGCTGACCAAGGGCGCAGGCCTCGTAGGTGTTGCCGGCATACTCAACCTGGTTGAGCAGCTGGGACAGGACGACGGCGCTCATGATGGCGTCGTTATCGGGGTTCTGGTGACCAAAGACAAGAACGTTTGCCATGGATATCCTCCACTTGATATGTGTACTTGGACGTAGCTATGGTAGCACGCTGGCGCCGAGCCTTCGCAGACGGAAGGGGCACGGCACAATTTGGGGCAGGCATGGGGGCCAAGGCCGTCCCTTTTGCACCATGTTGGTGCAAAGTAACCTGACCCCCTTGCACCAGCTATTTACCGGCGGCGCGCAGGGCTACGTATGCGGCACCGATGATGCCGGCGTCGTTGCCGAGCGAAGCGACCTTAATGGGCGTCTCGCGCGAGGCGGAAAGCGCGTACTGCTTAAAGTGCTCGCGAACCTTGTCGAGATAGACATCGGCCGAAGCGGAGGCGCCGCCGCCGATGAGGAACATCTCGGGATCAACCACGTTGGCAATAAGCGCCAGTGCACGGCCGAGATAGTCGGCCATGGTATCGGCCGCGGCCAGCGCGAGCTTGTCGCCCTCGCGGCAGGCCTGGAACACGTCCTTGGAATCGGAGGGGCCGGTCAGCTCGATGGGCTCGACGCCCGCCTTCTTGCACTCGGCAAGGTAGTTGCTCACCACGCCGGTGGCGCTGGAATACTGCTCCAGGTGGCCATGGCCGCCGCAGCCGCAGGTGCGCTCCTCGGCCGGGTTCAGGCACATGTGGCCAATCTCGCCGCCAGCACCCACAACGCCCGATACCACGTCGCCGTTAACGATAACGCCGCCGCCCACGCCGGTACCAATGGTGACCATCACCACGTTCTGTACGCCCTTGGCAGAGCCGAGCCAGGCCTCGCCCATAGCAGCAGCGTTGGCGTCGTTCTCGTACTTAACGACCGCGTCGGGGCAGTGCTCCTGGATCGCGATCTTGAGCTCGGGCAGGTTGATGGCGATGTTCGCCTTGACCTTGGCATCGCCCGATGCCGGGATGGGGCACGGAACGGCCAGGCCAATGCCCGACACAAAGGCACGCGGAATCTGGGCCTTGGCGACCACCTGGTCGATAGCCTCGGTCACCGCGGCAAAGCCCGCAGCGTCAACGATGGGAGGCGTGGGCACGCTGGCCTTGGCAAGCAGGTTTCCGTCCTCATCGAACAGACCCTCCTTGACCGAGGTGCCGCCGACGTCGATGCCGATGTAATACTGCTTAGGTTCCATGGGAGCCCGCCTTTCTCGTTTAAACATTGCCTGTATGGTACCGCTCCCAAGGCAAAAACCTGCCAAAAAGGACAGGTTTGTTTTGGCAGGTTTTATCTGGGGAAGCGCAGAGTACGAGATTCGGTTCGCTGGGTGTTATATCGGTTCGGCCCCGTCCTCGGACCGATCATTTCTCAACACGACACTACTCAGACGTTTATCATTTAAAACGCTCTAATTTTTCAAGCGGGGCGACTTTTAATTTTATCTTTCTCGAACTTTTCAATAACTCAATAGAGATACTTAGGTGTTAACTATACTTTCTTTTATACTCAATCAGGTTGGAAAGGAGGTTCCATGATTCCCAAATACGAAGCGATAGCTGCAGATATTCGTCGCACTATCGAGGATGGCGCTCTTAAACCGGGCGACAAGCTTCCTACCGTCGTTGAGTTCTGCAAGCTCTATAACGTTTCCAAAATCACCGTCAAACGAGCTATTGAACAAATCACCGAAGAAGGTCTTATTACCAGCCGGCGTGGATCGGGTACCTACGTTAAGGACACGGCGGGGCTTCCCGGCCAGGCGTTTTTCCAGGGCAAAAACGACCGTACCCAGGGTTTTTCGTATGAGCATCGCGGGGAGAAGGTGACCTCGGTGGTCTACGATTTCTCGATCGTTAATCCACCAGCGGACATCGCAGCCCAGCTGGGAATTGCCGAGGATGACTTTGCCTATCACGTCGTGCGCGTGCGTCAGGCCGATGAGAAGCCCATCGTTATCGAGTACACCTACATGCCCCTCGAGCTGATTCCAGGCCTTAAAAAGAAGGACCTGTACGGATCGGTCTACCGCTTCATCCGCGAGCAATGTGGGCTGAAGATTTCGAGCTTCCACCGTACCATTCGCGCCGTGGCAGCAACCGAGGAAGAAGCCGAGCGTCTGGACACCAAACTTGGCTCTCCCCTGCTCGAGCTCACCCAGATTGGCTTTTTGGACAGCGGCGCCGCCTTTGAGTATTCGATCTCGCGCAACGTTGGCGATCGCTTTGAGTTGCACAACGTAACGTTGGCATAAGTTTTTGTAGTCACGCGGGCGCTCGTTTTGAGCTGTTTTGTGCAACGCCCGCGCAACATAATGGGGGTATGAATATGTCCGATTTGATTAAACTGACGCCGATCTTCCACGAGAAGATCTGGGGTGGCCGCCAGCTCGAAACCGTATTTGGTTACGACATTCCCGAAGGTCCCATCGGTGAGTGCTGGGCCATCTCGGCCCATCCCAACGGTGACTGCCAGATTGCGGAGGGACCGTACGCCGGCCACACGCTGTCGTGGCTGTGGGCCGAGCACCGCGAGCTCTTTGGCAACTGCGAGGGCAAGGAGTTCCCGCTGCTCATCAAGATTCTGGACGCCAAGGACGACCTTTCGATCCAGATTCATCCCAACGACGAGTACGCCGCCGAGCACGAGAACGGCAGCCTGGGTAAAACCGAGTGCTGGTACGTGCTGGATTGCGAGCCCGGCGCCACGATCATCGTCGGCCAGCGTGCTAAAGACCGCACTGAGGCCGCACAGATGATCAAGGACGGCCGCTGGGACGACATGCTCAACGTACTACCGATCCACAAGGGCGACTTTTTCCAGATTGATTCCGGTACCGTTCACGCCATCAAGGCCGGCACGCTCATTTTGGAAACGCAGCAGTCGAGCGACGTGACGTATCGTCTGTACGACTATGATCGCCCGGGCACCGACGGCAAACTGCGCCCGCTGCACATTAAGCAGAGCCTCGACTGCATCGACTTTGACGTCCAGGCCCCGGTCGATGGTACCGTGACCGCGCCCGAGGTGGACGGCGTGACCGAGCTCGAGTCCAACCCCTGCTACACCGTCGATCGCGTGCGCGTCGACGGCAGCAAGACCTTGGAGCAGCGCTGGCCCTTCATGTGTCTGTCGGTCATCGACGGCGAAGGCACCATCTGCGGCGACCCCGTCCGCAAGGGAAGCCACCTGCTGGCCCCCAGCACCGTCAGCTCCATCGACCTCGAAGGCAAGATGGAACTGATCATCAGCCACCTCTAGGTCACAACAACAACCAAAACGAAACAAGGGGCTCCCCCGTTCATCAACGGAGGAGCCCCTACTCGTATCTACATTTCAGCCCACCCGGTTCTCCAAATCAAAAAGCGGACGAGCAGAGCAACGTTCGCAAGCTGCAGGCCAAAACGCCACAAGGAAGAGGGCGCGCCGGGGGCTTTGGTCGATCGCGAGTTCCGCACGAGCCGGAGAGCACTTAATGTGCTCTCCGTGCGAGTCAGGACTGTCCGAGCAGGCGACCTTATATATTTGCCCTCCCCGGGGCTCCTCGCCCGAACCCCTCAGCTAGTTCTTCAGCGAGTTCAGCGGCGCCGGGAAGCGTCCACCGCGGTGGGCAAGCACGGTGCCGGCGTTGGGGTTCACCGGCATGATGGGCGCACGGCCAAACAGGCCGCCGTACTCGACGCAGTCGCCCACGCCCTTGCCAATGGCGGGAATCACGCGGACGGCCGTGGTCTTGTTGTTGATGACGCCGATGGCCATCTCGTCGGCGATGATGCCGGCGATGGTCTCGACCGGGGTGTCGCCGGGGATGGCGATCATGTCCAGGCCAACGGAGCACACGCAGGTCATGGCCTCGAGCTTCTCGAGCGAAAGCGCGCCGGCCTCGACGGCGGCGATCATGCCGGCATCCTCGGACACGGGGATGAAAGCGCCGGAGAGACCGCCCACGCTGGAGCTGGCCATGACGCCGCCCTTCTTGACGGCATCGTTGAGCATGGCGAGCGCGCAGGTCGTGCCGGGGCCACCGCAGGTGCCCACGCCGATGATCTCGAGGATGCGCGCGACAGAGTCGCCAATGGCAGGCGTAGGTGCCAGCGACAGGTCGACAATGCCCTTCTCGACACCCAGGCGATGGGCGGCCTCGCGGCTCATGAGCTCGCCGGCGCGGGTGATCTTAAAGGCGGTCTGCTTGATTTTCTCGGCAACCTCCATCATCGAGGCGGAGTCGGGGAGCGTCTCCAAGGCAGCAGCCATAACGCCGGGGCCCGAGACGCCAACGTTGATGACGGCGTCGGCCTCGCCACCGCCGTGGACGGCGCCCGCCATAAACGGGGAGTCCTCGACCATGTTGGCAAAGCAGACAAACTTGGAGGCGCCAACGGAATCCTGGTCGGCCGTGAGCTTGGCGGCATCGATGATGGTCTGGGCGGCCATGAGCACGGCATCCATGTTGATACCGGCGCGCAGGCTGGCGACGTTGACGCTGGAGCAGACGCGGCTCGTGGTGGCGAGCGCCTGGGGGATGGACTGGATGACGCGGCGGTCGGCGTCGCCGATGCCCTTCTGGACGAGCGCGGAAAAGCCGCCCAGGTAGTCGATGCCGAGCGTCTCAGCCGCGCGGTCGAGGGCATGCGCGATGGGGGTGAGGTCCTCATCCTTGCAGCACGCGGCGATCTGCGCCACCGGGGTGACGGAAACGCGCTTGTTGACGATGGGGATACCGTACTCGCGCTCGAGGTTCTCGGCGGTCTCGACCAGATGCTCAGCCGTGTGCGTCACGTGGTCGTAGATCTTCGTGCACATGCGGTCGAGGTTCTCGTCACCGCAACCCATGAGCGAAACACCCATGGTGATGGTCCTGATGTCGAGGTTCTGCTCCTCAACCATGCCGCGGGTTTCCGCGATTTCTGCGGGCGTGATCGCCATCCTTGCGCTCCTATCTGCCAAAACGAGCATAGTCTTATCTATTCTAACGTGCCGCACGTGCCAAGTGGCGCATGCGGCACGTTTTGGTGCTCGGTTGTTTCCGTTGTGTTACTGCCCAAAGACCTCTTCGGCGATACGGGCGCTTTCGGCGGCGTCCTTGGCGTAGTAGTCCGCGCCGATCTGCTTGGCGTATTCGGGGGTAAGTACGGCGCCGCCCACGATGATCTTGACGCCCGGCACCTCGGCATGGAGCAGCTTGATGGTCTCCTCCATGGCGACGACTGTGGTAGTCATAAGCGCCGAGAGGCCGACGAGCTTAATGTCACGCTCCTGCACGGTCTTGAGCACCTCTTGCGGGTCGACGTCGCGGCCTAGGTCAAAGACGGTGTAGCCGTAGTTATCGAGCAGCATCTTGACGATGTTCTTGCCAATATCGTGGATGTCGCCCTTGACGGTGGCCACGCAGATCTTGCCCTTGTCGGCAATCTCGCCGGCGGGCATCAGGCGCTTGATGGTGTCGAAGCCCACGCGTGCCGCCTCGGCCGAGGCCATAAGCTGCGGCAGGAAGAACTTGCCCTGGTCAAAGAGGACGCCCACCTCGTCGAGGGCGGGGATAAAGTGGTTGTTGATAAGATCCATAGCGTCGTGGTCGGCCAGCAGGCGCTCAGTCTCGGTCGCGATCTCGCCCTTACGGCCCGAGACGACCATGCGACGAATTGGGTCGTCGTTGCCGTCGGTGCCGGCGGTGCCAGCAGCGGACACGGTGTCGGTCGATGCGGCCTGAGCTGCTGCCGGGTTTGCGGCGATCTTGTACGGATCGGTCCAGCCGGCGTAGCGCTCGATGTATCCGGTCGAGCCCTCGTCCTCAACGCTCAGGACGCGATAGCTGTAGACGGTATCCATAAAGCGCTTGGAGCCCGGGTTCATGATGGGGGCGTCCAGGCCCGCGCCGAAGGCGGCGGCCAAAAAGACCGAACCCAGCAGCGGGCGGGCAGGCAGGCCAAAGCTGATGTTCGACACGCCGAGCGCGCATTTGACGCCCAGACGCTCCTTGCACAGGGACATGGCGCGTAGGATCTGCTCAGCCTGGCGTTGATTAGTCGAGGCGGTCATGACCAGACAGTCGATGAGGATGCGGTCCGGGCCGATGCCGTAGCGGGCGGCCTCGGCCACGATGCGCTCGGCGATGGCGAAGCGGGCCTCGGCGGTATCGGGGATGCCGCCTTCGTCGAGCGTAAGGCCGACAACGTTGGTGCCGTAGTGGGCGACCAGCGGAAAGATCTCATCCATGATCTGCTGCTTGCCATTGACCGAGTTGATGATGGGCTTGCCGGCGTAGCGGCGCACGGCGGCCTCGACGGCTGCGGGGTCGGTGGAGTCGATCTGCAGCGGCAGCAGCGTGGAGCCCTGGAGCTGTTCGGTCGCCTGTTGGATGATCTTGACCTCGTCGATCTCGGGCAGGCCCACGTTGACGTCCAGAATGTCGGCGCCCTGTTCCTGCTGGCTGATGCCCTGGCTCACAACGTAGTCCAGGTCGCCGTCGCGCAGGGCCTGCTGCAGGCGCTTTTTGCCGGTGGGGTTGATGCGCTCGCCGATGACGGCGATCTTGTGGCCGTCGCAGGGAAGGTCCACGACCGTTTGGGCGCTCGTGACCGACATGCTGGGCTTGCGGCGGCGCGGGCTGGGCGTGTGGTTGTCGATAAGCGTGCGCAGGGCCGCCATGTGCGCCGGCGTGGTGCCGCAGCAGCCGCCCACGACGCTCACGCCGTCGGCGATCATGCCGGCGACGGCCTCGGCGTATTCGGGGGCTTGGATATCAAAGACGGTGTTGCCGTCGTCGTCCACATGGGGGAGTCCCGCGTTGGCCTGCACCATAATGGGCTTATCGGTAACGGTGAGCATACGTGCGGCGAGCCCCCGGAGCTCGGCCGGTCCCTGGCTGCAGTTGATGCCCAAAACGTCGGCGCCGATGGCATCGAGCGTGATGGCGGCCACCTCGGGACTCGTGCCCAGGAAGGTGCGACCGTCTTCCTCGAAGGTCATGGTGGCAAAGACGGGCAGGTCGGAGTTCTCGCGGCAGGCGAGGACCGCCGCCTTGATCTCGGCCAGGTCGGTCATGGTCTCGATAATAAAGAGGTCCACGCCCGCGGCGACGCCGGCGCGCACTTCCTCGGCAAAGAGGTCATAGGCCTCGTCGAAGCTGAGGGTGCCTAAGGGACGAAGCAGTGCGCCGATGGGGCCGATGTCACCGGCGACGTAGCGGGCACCAGCCGCGCGGGCGCAGGCGACAGCGGCGGCAAAGACATCTGCCACGGTGGCGGCGCCGTCGAGCTTGTGGGCATTGGCGCCAAAGGTGTTGGCGGTGATCACGTCGCAGCCGGCTTCGACGTACTGGCGCTGAATGTCGGTAATGACCTGGGGCTCCTCAAAGTTGAGCAGCTCGGGCAGGGCGCCCGCCTTCATGCCAGCGGCCTGCAACATGGTGCCCATGCCGCCGTCGAACAGCAGGTGCCCCGTGCCCTCTATGGCCGCACGCAGGCGATCGTCCTTAATGCGCAGATCGTCGATCGTGCGCGTCTTGTACGTGGCACCGTTGCGACGTGCGGCATCAACGGGTGCCGCCAATGCAGTGCCGTCAGAATCATGAGTGATAAGCGGAGTAAACATCGGGGGCTCCTAATGGCTGGAATAGCAGGTGGTGTGGGCGGCACGGAAGCGGCAGTTCTCGCGCATGCGGCAGATATTGCAGGTGGGGCGGCTCTGGGCGTCGTGGACTTCGCCGTCGAACAGGCCGATCACCGCGGTCACGCTCTTGGTGGGCATGAGCAGGCTGGTCGGCGTGACGGTAAGCCCGATGAGCCGCGTGGCGTTGAGCGCATTGACGATCGAGCGCTGGGCCGAGAGCGGGCAGTCGCCGTAGCCGGGGCTAAAGCGCCAGTTGCCGGCGAGTCCGTGTGCGGCGGCGTCCGTCTTGACCTGCTGGTCCATTTGCTCAACGGCGGCTTCCACGTAAGCGGAGCACGCGGCGTCGAGCACGGCGCCCTCCAGGGGATGTTGGGCTCCCGTGGTGCGCAGGCGACGCTCGGCGTCCATGCCGAGGGTACATGCCATGAGCGCGGCAAAGCGGGCATCTTTGAGATGTCGATAGATATCGCGACCTCGCAGCTCAACGTTGGTGCCGACCAAGCGAATGCAAGGCTCACTTTGTTCGTCCACGCCCGTGGCATCGACGGCAAACACGCGGCGCACGCCACGGGGCTCAATGTCAAGTTCCAGACGCTCGACCACAAGCTCAATACGTCGTGACAGCTCGGGCTCGATCTGCTGGCCGCCGTAACCCAGATACCGCAGCATCTCGGCACGGTCGACACGGGGATGGTGCGCAGCATCGACACGGTAAAGCGCCGGCGACGCAAGGTCGGCCGGCACTTCGACAGCGGTTGTATCGATGTGCGGTTTTTCCATTACCCCAGGCGCTCCATAATGGTCGCGGCGATCGCAGGACGGTTCATAGTGTACAGGTGCAGGCCGTCGGCGCCGTGCTCCTTGAGGTCGCAAAGCTGGCGGGCGGCATAATCTACACCGGCTGCCTGCAGGCTCTCGGGGTCGTTCTCGTACTTGGCGAGAATCTTGATGACGGGGGAGGGCAGCGACGCGCCGCACATAAAGACCATGCGGCTGATCTGCGACTTGCCCATAAACGGCATGATGCCCGCGGTAATGGGCACGGTGATGCCGGCCTTGTCGGCAAGCTCGCGAAAACGGTAGAAGCACTCGTTATCAAAGAAGAGCTGTGTCACAAAGAAGCTCGCGCCGGCGTCCTGTTTTTGCTTGAGGTGTTCGACCGAGAGGTTGAGATCCTCACAGGCAATGTGGCCCTCGGGGTAGGCTGCGGCGCCCACGCAAAAGCCGGCGTCGACGAGCTCGGGGATGAGGTCGCGGGCGTAGGCGTAGTCGGAGGCGGGCTTGTCGTCCTCGGTCGCGCCGGCAGGGAGATCGCCACGCAGGGCCAGAATGTTTTCAACGCCGGCGGTGCGATACTCGTCGATCTTGGCGGCGATGTCGGCGTGGGTGCGGCCCACGCAGGTGAGGTGTGCCACCGAGGGCGTGTCGAATTCGCTCGAAATCATATGCGCGATGGGGGCGGTGGTGGCACCGTTGCCCGAGCCGCCGGCCGAGCAGGTGACCGAGACAAAGCTCGGCGAAAGCTTGCACAGATTGCCTGCCACTTCGCGAGCCGTGTCGAGGGTGAGCTCGCCCTTGGGCGGGAACATCTCAAACGAAACGGGCGCGGTGCCCTGGGATGCTGCCTGCTTAAAAACCTCGTCGACGCGCATATCGTGCTCCTCTAGATACGTAATAGTGTGATGTGTTGTAAGGATTCTACAGCACCACTGTGTCACGGTGGAGTTTCACTCGTTATTCGGGGATACCAATCAAAGATGCCTTGCTATCGGCTTTCTCTATAACAGAGCGGCTAATCTAGGCACGGACTATAAAGACTGGTATCTGATGCAAAATACCAGTTAATAGAGCTCCATCCCAAATTGACTACCCTTAAACCATGGGGAGAGGTCTGCAATTTATGCAGTTGATTGGCTGTTGAGGGTGGCAACGCCGCCTCGATAGGGTAACCTCATTGATTGGTTTCGCGACAGCAACATAACGGTAATGTCGCGGAAACACGGCGAGTCTAAGCTATGACTCGTTCGTTAGTAATCAACACCGCTTCTCACGCGGTGCCGATACGAAGGGAGTTCCGTATGGCCGAACTTACTGACCGCTTCGGGACCATGGTGTTCTCTGAGGAAGTCATGAAGGACTACCTCCCCAAGGACATTTGGAAGCGCCTTGCTGCAACCCTCGAGGGCGGTGAGCCGCTCGACCTGGATGTGGCCAACGCCGTTGCCCATGCCATGAAGGTCTGGGCCATCTCCAAGGGCGCGACGCACTACGCGCACTGGTTCCAGCCGCTTTCGGGCATTACTTCCGAGAAGCACGACAGCTTCCTGGAGCCCAACCACGACGGCACCGCCATTACCAAGTTTACGGGCAAGAACCTCATCCAGGGCGAGCCCGATGCCTCCAGCTTCCCCAACGGCGGCCTGCGCGCCACCTTCGAGGCCCGTGGCTACACCGCTTGGGATCCCACTAGCCCCGCCTTTATCAAGGACGATGTCCTGTGCATCCCCACGGCTTTCTGCTCCTACACGGGCGAGGCCCTGGACAAGAAGACCCCGCTGCTGCGTTCCATGACCGCGCTCTCGCGTGAGTCTAAGCGCGTTTTGGCGCTGTTCGGTAAGACCCCCAAGAAGGTCGTTCCTTCCGTGGGCGACGAGCAGGAGTACTTCCTGATCAAGAAGGACGCCTACCGCAAGCGCAAGGACCTGGTCATTACCGGCCGCACCCTCTTTGGTGCTGCTCCATGCAAGGGTCAGGAGCTCGAGGAGCACTACTTTGGCGCTATCCGCCCCACCGTCTCGGCCTACATGAAGGACTTGGACGATGAGCTGTGGGCGCTCGGCATTCCCGCCAAGACCAAGCACAACGAGGTTGCTCCCTGCCAGCATGAGCTTGCCCCCGTCTATGGCGAAGTCAACGAGGCCATCGACCAGAATCTGGTCATGATGGAGAAGATGAAGCTCATCGCCTCCCGCCACGACTTGGTCTGCCTGCTGCACGAGAAGCCCTTTGAGGGCATCAATGGTTCGGGCAAGCACAACAACTGGTCGCTTGGCACCGAGTCCGAGAATCTGCTCGATCCGGGCGACACCCCGCTCGACAACCTGCAGTTCATCGTCTTCCTCACCGCGGTGATCGAGGCCGTCGATAACTATCAGGAGCTCCTGCGTGCCTCCGTTGCCTCGGCCGGTAACGATCATCGTCTGGGCGCCAACGAGGCTCCTCCGGCGATTATGTCCATCTTCCTGGGCGACCAGCTTACCGAGGTCGTCGAGAAGATCATCGATGGCAAGGCTTCCGTCCATGCCACGCGCGGCGTGCTCGACCTGGGCGCCGATACCCTGCCCAAGCTGATGCAGGACAACACCGACCGCAACCGCACCTCCCCGTTTGCCTTCACCGGCAATAAGTTCGAGTTCCGTGCCTGCGGCTCCGAGCAGAACGTCTCCGACTCCAACCTGGTGCTCGATGCCGCCGTGGCCAAGTCGCTCAAGTCCTTCGCCGACGCGCTTGAGGGTACGCCCGAGGATGAGTTCCAGGACGCTGCGCTCGAGTACTGCAAGAAGGTCCTGACCGACCACCAGCGCATCCTGTTCTCCGGTGACGGCTACTCCGACGAGTGGCCCGTTGAGGCCGAGAAGCGTGGTCTTGCCAACAACAAGACCACGGCCGACGCCCTGCCCGCCTTTGTTTCCGAAAAGGCCATCGCGCTCTTTGAGGAGACGGGTGTCCTGACCAAGGCCGAGGCTCAGTGCCGCTACGACTGCAAGCTCGAGAAGTACAACAAGCTCATGAACATCGAGGCCACCACGATGGTTCGCGAGGCGCGTCGTACCTATCGCCCGGTCATTACCGCCTATGCCACCAAGGTCGCTAAGGGCCTTGAGACTATTCGTGCCGCCGGTGCCGAGGCCGCCATGCAGTGCGAGCAGAACACGCTCAACAAGCTCTGCAACGGTATCACCACCATCAACGACTCCATCAAGGCGCTCGACGCCGTGCATCAGAAGGCCGAGGCCCTCGATGGCCAGGAGCAGGCCAACGTGTACGCGCACGAGGTCGTTCCCGCTATGGATGCGCTGCGTGCCGCCGTGGACGCCATGGAGGAGATCGTGGCAGCCGACTACTGGCCGGTCCCGACCTACGACGACATCCTGTTCTACGTGTAGGGCGTAACTGACATATCGTCACGGTATTGAGCCGGGGTCCGCATTATGCGGGCCCCGGTTTTTGTTCAAGACTTTAGTCCGCTGGCCGCGCAGCGGCCAGCTTTAAACCACCCGCTACGCGGGTGGAGACAAACG